>DATAZS010000598.1:0-17726 GCA_036271915.1 Polyangia bacterium | reverse complement strand
GAGGACGCCCAAAATCGAGCCGCCGCCGCTCGGCGCACCAGCGATCGCGCCCGTGCCGCGCGCGTCCGCGGGGGGCCGCGCCGCGCGCTTTTGGGGGACGTTCGGGCTGCTGGGCGGCGTCGCCGTCGTCGCGGTCGTCGTCTACGGGAAGGCGCCTTGGGCGAGCCCCGATCGACCTTCCTCCGCGGCCCCGGCCGTGCCCGCCGTCGACGCTCGCGCCGCGCGCGTCAAGGCGCTCACGGGTGAGATCGAGGCTTCGCTCGCCGCGCACCCGACGTTCGTGCAGGTGTCGGCGCTCGAGGATCGCCTCGCGCGGCTGCGCGACGAGGGCGCGATCGGCGCGGCGGGCGCGCTCGCGGCGCGCGCGGCGCGTGCGCTCGAGGAGGTGGCGACGCGCGAGCTCGACGCGGGGGACATCGATGTCGGCGTCGCGCACTACAAGATCGCGCTCGGCGTCGATCCGGGCGCGCAGGGGACGAGCCAGCTCGAGGCGACGCTGCGCGCGCGCGCGAAGGCGGCGCTGGCCGCCGATCGTTCCGTCGAGGCCGTGCGCTGGGCGCGCGCCGCCGTCGGGCTCGCCGAGGCGGATCCGGACGCGCACGCGCTGCTCGCCGAGTCGCTGTTCGCGTCGCGTGACGCCGCGGGCGCCGCCGTCGAGTTCGGCAAGGCGCTCGCGAGCCGGCCCACGGATCCGGCGTTCAAGCGCGGGCTCGAGCGCGCGCGTCGCCGCGTGGCGCGCGCCGCGGCGCGCTCGCACGCGCACGACGTCGCGCCGTCGCCCGGTGGCGAGACGGCGCCGGCGAATGACACGCCCGGAGACGACAAAGACGAGCCGAGCGAAAAAGAGGAGCGTAAGAAGCCGGCGCGCGGCGACTCAACGGCGGGAGAGGCGGCTCCCGAGCAGTAGCAGCAGCTGCATGGCGAGCGCGCGATCGCCTTCGATCTTCAGGCGCCCGTCGAACAGCGGCGCCATGGGCGGGATCGTGCCGGTGCGCAGGCCGTCGAAGGTCGCGCCGTCGACGCGCACGATCGACCGCGGCCGTCCCGCGGCGGCGCCCGCGGCGCCGAACGCGACGTCGACCGACCAGCGCCGACGACGCTTGCCCGCGATCTCGAGCGCGACGCGTCCCGAGACCTGGCGCAGCAGCTCGACGTCGCGCGGATCGAGGAAGAGCAGATCGAGCGCGGACCACCCCGGCGGGATCAACACGGGCAGGTCGGCATCTTCGGCGCCGATCGCCGCGCGCAGGTCGGCGCTCGACTGCCGGACCCACACGTCGGGCGGCTCGCGGCCCGCGATCTCGACGGTGAGCGCATCCTCGCTCACGCACATGTCCCACGCGCCGCCGTCTTCGCCCGAGATCGTGGCGCGCACGACGGGGCCCTCGAGCGGTCCCCGCCGACCGGATTTTGCGAACGCCTCGGGCAGCCAGCGCTCGAAGAAGGCGGCCACCTCGATGTCGGGGGGAGGACGATCCCAGCTTTGCATGACGGAAGCCGACTATACTGCGGCACCGCCATGATGCCCCGAACGGTCTCGACGACTCGTGGGCGCGCGTGCGCCGCCGCGATCCTGGTTGTTTTGCTGGGCGCGTCCGCGGCGAGGGCCCAGACGGCCGATCCCGAGGCGCGGCCCACGCGCGGCGTCCACGTCGCGGGCGCCGCGCGCGCGGGCGACGCCGATGCGACGGCCGTGCAGGAGAACCCGGCGCAGCTCGGCCTTCTGCCCGCGGGCGGGCTCGCCGTCGCCGCCGATCTGTGGGACGCGGCGACGCCGCTGCCGGGGCGCGGCGCGGGCGTCTTCATGGCGACGCCGCTCAGCCTCCTGCACGGCGGGCTCGGCTTCGGGCTGTCGCACGTCGGCGACACGCCGACCTTCGGCGTCGAGTCGCACACGACGATGCAGCTCGCGTACGCGTTGCGGCTGGGTCGCGCGCTGTCGCTGGGCGCGTCGTGGGTGCACGTGTGGGGCGGACGCTTCGGCGGCACGGACACGTTCGACCTCGCGGCGGCGGCGCGCGGCGGGCGCCACCTCGCGCTCGGGCTCGTCGTCGAGGACGTGGGCGCGCCGTCGCCCGCGGCCTCCGCGCCGGCGCTCGCGCGCCTGTGGGCGGGCGAGCTCGTGCTGCGGCCGCTCGGCACCTCGCGCGTCGAGCTGGCCGTGGGCGCGTCGCATGTCGAAGGAGAGCTGTGGCGCTGGATCGTGCCGCGCGCCCGGGTCGCGGCGACGATCATCGACGGGCTGCGCGTCTTCGCGACGGGCGCGACGCTGCCGCACGGCACGGCGTACGCGTTCGCGCACGACGCCGACTACGAGGCGGAGCTCGGCGTCGCGCTCGACTTCGATCACTTGGGGCTCACGGCGGCGGGGCGCGCTGGGTTCCCAGGGCCGGGCGGCGGCGGAGACGGCGGTGGTGCCGCGCTCTTGCTGCGCGCCGAGGGCGAGCGACGGCCGCCGCTCGTCGCGCCCGCCGTCGTCGTGCGCCTCGATCTCGAGCACATCGAGGACGACGCGGCCTTCGTCGAGATCGTGCGGCGCGTGCGCGCGCTCGGCGCCGACGCGGGCGTCGTCGCCGTGCTGCTCAAGGTCGACGAGCTGTCGCTCGGCCTCGGGCGCGTCGAGGAGTTGCGCGATCTCGTGCTCGGCCTTCGCGCGCGCGGCAAGCGCGTCTACGCCTACGCGTCGTTCCCGTCGACGCGGGCCTATTACCTCGCGACGGCCTGCGACGGCATCGTGCTGCACCCCGCGGGCTCGCTGTCGCTCGTGGGCTTCGCGCAGACGGTCACATTCTACAAGCGCGCCATGGACACGCTGGGCGTCAACGTCGACCTCGTGCGCATCGGAGAGTTCAAGGGCGCCATGGAGCCGTTCGTCATGAACGAGCAATCGGCGCCCGTGCGCGCCAACAAGAACGCGTTGCTCGACGACGTCTACGCGCGCTTCGTGGCCACCGTCGCGAAGGCGCGCACGTCGGCCGGACGCGTCCTCGACGAAGCGCGCGTGCGCGCGCTCGTCGACCGCGGCCTCTACACGCCCGAGGACGCGCGCGCGGCGGGGCTCGTCGACGCCGTCAAGGACGACGGAGAGCTCGAGGGGTACCTGCGCGGCGCGCTCGGGCGCCCGCACGTCGAGCTGCGTGACGCCGACACGTCGCCGCGCGAGGCCATGTGGCCGGCGCGTCAGGTCGCCGTCGTGCTCGTCGACGGCACGATCGTCGACGGCAAGAGCCAGCGCCTGCCCTTCGATCTGGGCGCGTTCACGGGCGGCGACACGCTCGTCGCCGCGCTCGAGCAGTGCGGGCGCGATCCGTCCGTGCGCGCCGTCGTCCTGCGCGTCAACAGCCCAGGCGGGTCCGCCTTCGCCTCCGACGTCGTCGCGCGCGCCATCACGAAGCTGCGCCGCGACGGCAAGCCCGTCGTCGTGTCGATGGGAGACGTCGCCGCGTCGGGCGGCTACTACATCGCGGCGCCGGCCGACGCGATCTTCGCCGAGCCGTCGACCATCAGCGGCTCGATCGGCATCTTCGGCTACAAGGTCGACGTGCGAAAGCTCATGGGCACGCTCGGCCTCGGCGTCGAGACCAACCGCCGCGGCCAGCACGCGGACTATCTGTCGCCGTATCGTCCGTGGACCGACGCCGAGGCGAAGATGGCGGGCGAGCAGATCCGGCACTTCTATGATCTGTTCCTCGGCACGGTCGCCGAGGGGCGCAAGGCGCGCGGCCTCACGCGGGCGCGCGTCGACGAGATCGGCCGCGGCCACGTGTGGACGGGCGCGGAGGCGCAGGGGCTCGGCCTCGTCGATCAGATGGGCGGCGTCGGCGCGGCCATCGATCTCGCGGCGCGCCTCGGCCATGTGCCGCTCGAGCGCGACGGCCTGCCGGATCTCGAGGTCCTGCCGAAGCCGCCGGGCGGCCTGCTGCAGCAGCTCACGGGCCTCGCCGCCGCCGCGCGGTCCACGGACGACGACGCGGCGAGCGGCGATGCTTTGCGCGCGCGCTTCGCGCGGTCGGGCGCCGCCTCCGCGCTCCGCTTGCTCGCGCCGTTCCTGCTGGGCACGGGCACGGGCATCGAAGCTCGAGTGCCTTACGACCTCGAGCTTCGATAGCCGAGCGGGCTCAGTAGCCGAACGCCGCCCGGAAGTTCCGGATGTCGCTCAGCAGATCGACGCGGTAAGAGACCAAGAAGTCGACGGCCTGGAACACGTTGAGCGCGTTCTGGTAGTTCAGCTGCAGCTTGTTGTCCCCGGCCGCGCCCGCCGCGCCCGCCGCCTGCGCGGCGTCCATGGCCGCCTTCGCCGTCTGCCAGTCGGGCAGCGCGTTGCCGTTCTGATCGACGCCGTAGCTGAGCGGAATCGTCGCCGGGACGCCCGCCGTGCCCGTGATGTCGGTCAGCTCCTGCAGCGTGCGCGACGCGATGCCGCTGTACGTGTCGCCGTTGAGCACGGGCGCGCGGTAGGTCACACCGCTCTGCGGGTGCGTGTACTCGATGACCTGCGTGCCGGGGCCGTAGTCCTGGTCGTCCTTCGCGCCCTTCGCCGAGACGGCGAGGTAGTTCGCGACGTCGAGCGTGCTGTCCCAGCTCGTGTTGAGGTTGGCGAGCGTGAGGCCGAGCGCGTAGTACTGGATCGTCTTGTTGACGGGCGTGTCGACGCGCCGGACGCCGGGCAGCATGTAGTCGGGGAGCGGGGGCTTCACCTGACCGAACGTCGAGAAGTCGACCACGGGCGTCGGCTGGTACGTGCCCACGTTCGTGCCTGTCGTCGGCACGTAGCCGCCGTAGGTCGTCGGATCGTTGCGGATGACGCCCGAGAGCAGGTTCAGCATCTGATCCTTGAAGATGCTGTAGAAGTTGACGGCGTACTCGTTGGCGTCGGCGAACGTGTCGACGCGGTAGAAGTGCGCCGCCGTCGATGTCAGCGTGATGATCGCGCCCAGCTTCTCGTACAGCGAGCCCGCGCGCGTGATGCGGTAGTAGTAGTCGTTCGAGAAGTTGATGAAGTAGGGCTTGCCGTCGGGGATCTGGATGTTCATCGAGGGCTGGCCCGACGCGCACGAGTCGGGGCCCGACGGATTGAGGGGCAGCACGAGCAGGTTCGGGTTGTCCTGCGTCGGGCAGTGCTCGCCCGGCTCCGGCGTCTCGAGCACCTCGCCGAGCGCGTTGAGCGAGTCCATCGAGGCCTTGAGCAGGTCGTTTGCGAGATCGGTGCCCGCGAGGAGGTCGCCGTAGAAGTAATAGAACTGGTACGCCTCCGTGTAGCGCTCGTAGTAGCGCTCGAGCAGGCGGTTCAGATAGCCGTCGATCGACCAGTTGAGGCGCCCGCGCTTGAAGGCGTTGAAGACGAAGTAGTTGTGAAAGCGATCGATCGTGTCGCTCACGATCTCCTGCTGGTTGGCGCCCCAATCCCACTGCTTGCACGTGAGGTTGCCGATGTACTCGTCCGAGCAGAACATGTACGGCCGCTCCGTCGTGACGAACGTGCCACCCTGCGGGTTCTTGCTCGTGGCCTCGTTCTCGTAGGCCTGCTGCAGGTTCGCGCGGATCGTCGAGTAGGGCATGACGCCGCCGTCGAGCAGGTTGTCGACGCCGCCCACGAGCGTGGGCAGCTGCGTGTAGTCGTCGAGGAAGATGTCGTTCTGCAGCTGGGCGCCCGTCTCTGCCTGGCCGGTGTGCGGGTTGATGGCGGTAGGCGGCATGACGTCGACGAACTGGCCGTAGCCGAACCGGATGGCGGCGTAGTCGTACTTGCCGAGGCCGCGCACGTCGCTGTTGAAGCGCGAGCCGTAGTCCATGACCGTCGAGTAGCGGTACTCGCTGATGCTCTGCTGGTTCCGCTGATCGTCCGTGAGCTTGGTGTTCTCGTGGAGGGTCCAGAACTGGTCGTTGTAGTTGAGCGCGTCGGCCGAGCCCTCGAAGTTGTGCCGCAGGCCCATCGTGTGGCCCATCTCGTGGTCGGCGAGGCCGCGGAAGATCAGCACGCGGAGCGCCTCCTGGATCTGCGCGTTGTCGTAGTTCGGGTGCTGCTGCTTCATCGTGAGCGCGAGGCCCAAGATCGCGTCGTCGGCGAACTCGCCGAGGTACACGCAGCCATTCATGGCGAGCGCCTGCCTGGCTTGAGCCGTCTGGTCGTGCGCCGTCGGGTCGAGCCACGTCACGGGCGACGCCTGCGCGAACTGATCGGCCGTGAGGACGTCGCCCGGCTTCGTGAGCGGCAGCTTCGCCGCGAGGATGTCCTCGGTCATCATGGCCTGCTCGACCTGCGTGCCCTTGATGAGGCTCATGCGTGACAGCGACGTGCCGCCCGGAACGGGGATGAGCTTCGAGGTGCCGGCCTGCGTGCCACCCCGACGCAGCAACGTCGTCGCGAGCGTCTTCGCCTCGGGCGTCAGCGTCTGCGCGTTGCGCGCCTTCGATGTCGCGGCCGTCTGGGCGAGCACGTCGGCGATCGTCTTGCCCGACAGCAGGTCGTCGACCGAGATCTGGCCGTTGATGAGCTCGACGGCGTCGGCCGACGTCTGCGCGTAGCTGTCGAGGGCCGCGCCGTAGTTGTAGAGCGAGGCCGAGATGATCTCGCCCGTCTGCGGATCGGCCGAGGAGGGGCCGTAGCCAAGCGGCATCGTGGGCTCGGGCCGGTCGACCCAGTAGAAGAACGAGTAGCGCAGGTCACCGTTGCGCTGCCACGCGAACGGGACGGTCGAGCCGTCGGCCTGCGTGACCTTCGCCCCGAGCGCCTCCATGATGGAGCACGTCTGCGCGAGGTGTGCGAGATCGATCGACTTGACGTCGAGGCCGACGTTCGTCGCGACGGTGTCGGCGATCGTGGCGTTGACCGGATCCTCGAGGATCTGCGTGACGGTCGGCAACGCCGGGGCGCCCTTCGCGTCCTTCTGTAGGTTCGTCAGGTTGCACGAGTTCTGCTTGATGACGACCATCTCGGGCTGGTTCTTCGCCATCATCGTGAGCGTCGTCGGGCTGATGACGGAGTTGGGCGTCGCCGCCGAGGCGTACATCGCGGCGAGCGTCTGCTTGAGGGTGTCGCTCCAGTCCCCCGCGACCGCCGTGGCCTGCGCGAACAGCGCCGGGTCGTTGGGGAACTCGATGTTGGTGTAGTAGACGATCGGCTTCGGCTTGCGATCGTTGATGGCGACGTTGCGCACGCTGCCGTCCTTGTTGAACACCGACTTGCCCGACTTGTCGACGTTGTCCCAGATGTTCCAGCGGTTGATGAAGTACTCGCGGCCGTCCTCGGTCTCGGTGTAGTTGCGGTTGTACGTCTGCACGATCGTGCGGAAGAAACCGAACTTCGAGAACGCGCCCACCGTCGCGGGCGCGCAGTCGGCGCCGCTGTACGTGCCGTCGGCGAGCTGGAACGTGTCGGCCGTGCACGGGTACCCGTTCGAGAGCACCTGGATCGCGTTCCCGCTCGCGTCGTTGATGTTGTAGTTGTCGGGGTAATCCATGGGCTCGTAGCTCGAGGGCTTCACGGCCATGAACGAGTTGCGGATGCTGATTTGCGCCGAGCCGCAGTCCCACGGCCCGCCTTCGTCGACGCCCGGGTAGAGCATCAAGCACGAGACCTGGTCGGGCGTCTGCGTGCGGTTCTGGATGAAGTCCATATAGTCCGCCGTCATGATGGGCTGATTGGCGAACTGCGGGTTGTTCATGGACATCTCTTGCACCCACGTCTGGGCGTGCACTTCGGCCGGCATCGCGAGGCCCGTCTGAGGGTCGTACGTGACCTGGCCCGGAACCGGCACCGTGAGATCGATCGACCAGTCGACGCGCATGTAGTCACGCCGGTCCCAGGGGCGGTCGGTCGTGTTCTCGCTGATGACGTTCGTCTGCTCGCCCGTGCCCGCGTTGTATTCGCGCTTGACGTCGAAGTGCGACGTGATGGCGTAAATCATGAGCGGGCTGTCGGTGTTGTTGGCGCCGCCCGTGAACGCGTTCTCGTTGCCGGGCACGAAGTCGTACGCGCGGAACGCCTTGAGGAACTTCTCGTCGATCTCGAAGTACACCTTCTCGAGCGGGCCCATGGTGCCCTCGAACGCCCAGCCGCTCGTCGGCGGAACGCCGACGTAGGTCTGCCTGAAGTAGAAGATCTTCGGCGAGCCGTCGGCGTTGAACAGGTTCGCCTTCAGCAGCTTGTCGGGCTGTGTGCGGTCGATGTCGCCCTGACCCGCGCAACCGGCGAGCACGCCGAGCGCGCTGACGACGGCGAGCGTGAGCGTCAGTGAGGTGACCTTGAAGCGGGCGCTGATCATCGGGAAGCCTCCTACAGGGTTCCGGTCACGCCCACGAGCAGCTGGGCGTAGTTGTTGGCGTTGGGGCCGGAGGTGAAGTCGAAGAACGGGAAGCGCAGGTGCTGGTACGTCGAGTCCATGGCGGGCTGGTAGCTCGCGACGCCCAGCGAGAGCGCGAGGTGGTCGGTGATGTCGTAGCCCGCCGAGATGATGCCCCACGTGAAGTCTTGGCGGCCACGGGGCACGGTGTTCGTCGCGTTGAGGATTTCGTCGGACGTCTCTTGATCGATCGAGTACTTGAACTGGTTGATCACGATGAGCGTCATCGAGAGCGAGTAGCGCCCGCGCGACAGCGCGAAGTTGCCCGACCAAGTCGTCGTGAAGCTCGTGTTGAGCGGACCGCCGCAGCGATCGGTCTCCGTGGGCGAAGGTCCGCCGGGGCTCGACGTGAAGGTCACGGGCCCCGTCGTACGGCACCCCGAGGTGTCGCCCGGGCCCTTGCCGCGCAGGTCGCTCGAGTAGATGCCCTTCGTGAAGGCGGCACCCAGCGACGTCGACAGCTCCCACCGCTTGCCCTGCGCGTCGGGCCGGCCGAACTCGAAGGTGCGCGCCGCGCCGCCGCTCGCGCCGAGCGCCGTCACGAGGTTCGCGTAGCGGCTCTCGTAAGAGACGGGGATGACGGCGCGAAGGCTGCCCGAGAAGCGGATCTTGGCGCGCGGCATCGTGTAGAGATCCTTCGACGTCAGATAGATCCACGAGTCGAGCGGGTTGAAGCGGCGGCCGACCGAGTTGTCGGGCGTCGTCCACTCCTCCTCGACGTAGATGCGCGCGTTCAGCGACAGCTTGTACTTCGTGCCGAGCTGATACGACGGCCGAACATAGAAAGCGTCGGAGACGTACGAGTCGTGGTAGCCGCTCGTGTAGAACGTCCCCGAGCCCACGTACGTCGTCACCTCGGCGATCGAGCCCGCGAAGTGCTGCTGGAGCCAGGTCGACTTCGTTTCGTTCGTGGGAGTCGCCGTCAGCGTCCCGCTCTGATCGCGGATCGCGCCTTGTCCAAAAGCATTGCTGCCAGCATGCAGGCACGCGACACCGATGAAGGCCGCGACGACCCGCGCAAACTGTTGCCTCCGTTCCGTCAAGAAAACCTCCGGATGGGCCGAGGAGGGCGCCACTCTAGCAGAGCTGCCGAAATGTGCGTGCAGCGGACATGCGACCAGCGCACGGCAAAACCGCGAATGTAGGTTCTAGTGGGAGCGACGAGGCTTGCCCGCGTCGTCGATCTCTGCAACGTTCCTTCGGGCTCATGACAAACGGATTCTCGTCGGGACGCGCGGTTCGGTTGGTCGGCGCCGGGGTGGGGATGATCGTTGGCTTGCTGATCGTCGCGGCGGCGCCCGTCGCGCAGGCCGCCAAGCGACGCGTCGGCGTCAGCGTGAGCGGGACGTCGGCCGAGAAGATCCACGAGGCGATCGCGGTCGTGCTGCGGCACCACGGCTTCGAGAGCGTCCGTGTCGATCTAGGCGGCGACTCCGACGACGCCATCGCGGCGGCGGCCAAAGCCGGCCACCTCGCGGCCGTCGTCGTGGGCGAGGTTCGCGACGGTGGCAAGCGGCTCAAGCTGCACGTCCACGGCGCGTCGGGCGAGCTCGTCGGCGAGGCGTCGTGGGCAGAGCACGGCGGCGCGCACCGCTTGGCCGCCGCCGTGGAGCGCACGATGTGGGCGCGCGTGGGCGGCGCGCTGTCGAAGACGCACGCGCTCGGCGAGAAAGCCGAGCCCGCGGCTGAAGAAGCGCCGGCGGCGGAGTCAGAATCGAAGTCGGAATCGAAGTCGAAGGAGAACGAAGCGCCCGCCGCCGAACCGACCCCCGAGCCCCGCAAGCGCAAGAAGCACGAGGCGCGCGAGGCGGACGAGGCGGAGGCCGGAGCGACGCCCGCCGCGGGCCCGGCGCTCGACTTCGCCGTGGGGCCGCGCTTCATGTCGCGCAGCTTCTCGTGGAGCCCACAGGTCCCGGGGCTTCGCGGCTACTCGGTGAGCTTCGCGCCGTCGCTTGGCGTGAACGCGGCGTGGTACCCGGCGGCGCACTTTCGCGGCGGCTGGGTATCGAACCTGGGCGTCGGCACGAACATCGAATACACGCCGGGCCTCAAATCGGAGACGTCGACCGGCGGCTCGTATCCGACGACGGCGACGGACTTCGAGGGCGACGTGCGCTACCGGCTGTTGCTGGGCGGCGCCGGGCAGCTCGCGTTCCTCGTGGGCGGCGGCCAGCAGTCCTTCGTCTTCCACGGCACGGCGACGTCGATGCGCTCCGATCTCGCGGACTTGCCGGACGTGAAGTACACGTACGTCCGCGGTGGCATCGACGCGCGCTTCGAGCTGCCCGCGAGCTTCGCGCTCATGGTCGCGGGCGCTTACCGGTACGTGATCAACGCTGGCAAAGACGGCTCGCTCATCCAGGCGAATCAGTACTTCCCGAACGCGACGTTCGTCGCGTTCGACGTGTCGGCGGGGCTTGGCTATCGCTTCTTGCCGATGCTCGAGGCGCGCGTGGGCTTCGATCTACGGCGCTATCAGATGACGGCGGGCACGAACACCTCGATGGTGAGCTCGGCCACCGATCAGTATTCGGCGCTTTGGCTGCGGCTCGCCTTCTTGCTCGACGGCGTGGCGGCGGGAGAGGGCGGCGCGGCCGCTCCGCCGCCCAAGGCGGCGGCAGCTGAGCCCGCCGACAAAGCCGACAAAGCCGACGATCAAAAGGGCGCCGACGAATAGTCGCCCGATCGTTCAAGATCTTTTTGTGACCTGACGAGGTCCCTGGTGCCGGCCGAACCGGCCTTTTCCAGGGAGAAGAGATCCAATGCTGACTGGCGTCGTGAGCGCTCTGATGGTCGTTGCCGGTGGCGCCTGCGCGATCGCGGGCTACATGGTCGGGTCGTGGCGTCAACGCCAGGCTCTGGAGATGGACCTCGAGGGCGACGAGGGCGACTCGCGCGAGCGGTTCCTCGACCTTCTCGAGACCCTCCGGGACGAGAAGGGCCGCGACAATAGACCGAATTAGTACGGGGTGCTCTCGTCCCCCGTACCCCCCGCTCGCTTCGCGCGGCGGAGCCGCGCTCACTCGGGATGTAGTAGAGGAGCGGCGATCTTGGCGCCGGGTCAGGCCAGGCGCGCGGTCTTGAGCGCCGTCAGGATGACGCGCGTCGCGGGGCTTTGGTTGAGCGTGTAGAAGTGTATGCCGGGCGCGCCGCCGTGTAGGAGCTCCACGCACTGCGCGGTCGCGTGGGCGACGCCGAGCGCGGCGACGGCGGCCTCGTCGGCGCGGCAGCGATCGAGCTCGGCGAAGAGCGGGGGCGGGATCGTGGCCCCGCAGAGCTTCGTCATGCGCTCGATGCCGGGCAGGCTGCGGATCGGCATGATGCCAGGGACGATCGGGATCGTGATGCCGGCCGCGCGCGCGCGCGCGACGAAGTCGAAGTAGACGCGGTTGTCGAGGAAGAGCTGCGTCACGAGGAAGTCGACGCCCGCGTCGACCTTGCGCTTGAGGTTGGCGATGTCGCGATCGATGTCGCGGCACTCGGGGTGGCCTTCTGGATAGCAGGCGCCGCCGACCGAGACGTTCGGGCCGTGGCGGCCCCGGATGAACGACACGAGATCGTTGGCGTACGCGAAGCCGCCCTCGGTCTGCACGAATTTGTCCTGGCCCGCGGGCGGGTCCCCGCGCAGCGCCATGATGTTCTCGACGCCGGCCTCGGTGAGGCGATCGATCACGTCGCCGATCTCGTCGCGCGTCGCGCCCACGCAGGTCAGGTGCGCCATGGCCGTGATTCGGGCCTCGCGCTGGATCCAGCGGACGATCTCGAGGGTCTTGTGCCGCGTCGAGCCGCCCGCACCGTAGGTGACCGACACGAAGGCGGGCGCGAGATCCGACAGCTCGCGGATCGTGCGCTCGAGGTTCGTGACGCCGGCGTCGGTCTTGGGTGGGAAGAACTCGAAGGAGAAGAAGCGGCGGTTGCCGCGCGCGAACAGGTCGGCGATTTTCAAGACAGGGATTCCTCGCGGGTTGCGTGGTCGAGATCGCGCGCGAGGCCGTCGGCGAGGCGCTCGAGCCGTTCGAGAGCGTAGGCCTCGTCGATGTCGAAGGCTTCACCTTTTAGATCGGGCGCGTCGAACATGACGTCGTGGCAGATCTCTTCGACGAGCGTGCGCAGGCTGCGCGCGCCCGTCTTGCGGCGGATGCAGCACGCCGCGATCGCGCGCAGGGCGTCGTCCGTGAAGCGCAGGTCGACGCCGTCCATCTTCAGCAGCGCCTGGTACTCGCGGATGACGGCGTCGGGCGGCCCCGTGAGGATCGCGAGCAGATCGTCCCGTCCCAGCGTCTCGAGCTCGACGCGCACGGGGACGCGGCCCAGAAATTCGGCGAGCAGGCCGTAGTCGAGCAGCTCCTTCTCGGTGACGCGTCGGGCGGGCGCGCGTCCGTTCGCGCCCGCGCCGAAGCCAACGGACTTCGGCGCGTCGGCGACGCGCAGATCGCCGAACGTGCCCGCGGCGATGAACAGGATGTCCTGGGTGTCCACGGCCACGAAGTCGTGCTTGTTCCAGTGTTGGGTCACGTTGAGGGGCGCGAACACCTCGCGGCCCTCGAGCAGCTTGAGCAGCGCCTGCTGCACGCCCTCGCCGCCGATGTCGCGCGTGCCGGCGCCCGTGCGCGCGCCCTGGCTGCGGCGCGCGATCTTGTCGATCTCGTCGATGAAGACGATGCCGCGCTGGGCGAGCTCGACGTCTTGGTCGGCCTTGTTGAGCAGCTCGCCGACCATGACCTCGACGTCCTTGCCGTAGTAGCCCGCCTCGGTGAACTCGGTCGCGTCGGCCACGGTGAACGGCACGTCGAGGCACTGCGCGAGCGTGCGCGCGAGGTGCGTCTTGCCCGAGCCCGTGGGCCCGACGAGCAACAGGTTCGCTTTTTTGATGAGGCGCTTTCCGCCGACGGTCTTCTGCGCGCAGCGCTTGAGGTGGTTGTACGCCGCGATCGCGATCGTGCGCTTGGCCCGCTGCTGGCCGACGACGTGGAGATCGAGGTACGCGAAGATCTGCCGCGGCTTCAGGATCGCCGAACGATCGTCCGCGGGGCGGGCGATCGCCGGACGGGCCGCGACGCGGGGCTGGGTCTTCATGCGCGCGCCAGTATCCCATCGGCGTCGGTGGCTCGCCAGCGCGGGCCCGAATTGTCAGCGAATCGAAACCCGAAACCGCTAGCGACGGCGGCGCATTCACGTTAAAAACGCGCCCCATGAGCATCAAGAGCGTCGCCATCATCGAGAGCGTCATCGCGCGTGAGATCCTGGACTCGCGCGGCTTCCCCACCGTGCAGGTGGAGGTCACGCTGGATTCGGGCATCACGGGATCGACGGCGGTTCCGTCGGGCGCGTCGACGGGCGAGCACGAGGCGGTCGAGCTGCGTGACGGCGACAAGAAGCGCTACCAGGGCAAGGGCGTGCTCAAGGCGTGCGAGAACGTCGCGACGCTGCTCGGGCCGGTCGTCGTGGGCCGCGACGCCTTCGATCAGGCCGGCCTCGACGCCGCGATCATCGCGGCCGACGGCACGCCCAACAAGGGCAAGGCCGGCGCGAACGCGATGCTCGGCGTCTCGATGGCCGTCGCGCGCGCCGCGGCGAACGAGCTGGGCCTGCCGCTGTACAAGTACCTCGGCGGCCCCAACGCGCGCGTGCTGCCCGTGCCGCTCATGAACATCATCAACGGCGGCGCGCACGCCGACAACGTCCTCGACTTCCAGGAGTTCATGATCGTGCCGAAGGGCGCGCCCAACTTCCGCGAGGGCCTGCGCGCCGGCTCGGAGGTGTTCCACACGCTCAAGAAGCTGCTGCACGATCGCAAGGCGTCGACGGGCGTGGGCGACGAGGGCGGCTTCGCGCCCGACCTGCCCGGCGCCGAGGCCGCGCTGAGCGTCATCGTCGAGGCCATCGAGAAGGCCGGCTACAAGCCGGGCAAGGACGTCGCGCTCGCGCTCGACGTCGCCTCGAGCGAGCTCTTCGACAAGACGACCAAGACGTACAAGCTCGAGGGCGAGGGCAAGGAGCTCGATCAGAAGGGCATGGTCGACTTCTACGCCAAGCTCTGCGAGCAGTTCCCGATCGTGTCGATCGAGGACGGCATGGACGAGAACGACTGGGACGGCTGGGTCGCGCTCACGAAGGCCATCGGCGATCGCGTGCAGCTCGTGGGCGACGATCTGTTCGTCACGAACACGGCGCGCATCAAGACCGGCATCGAGAAGGGCGCGAGCAACGCCGTCCTCGTCAAGGTCAACCAGATCGGCACGCTGACCGAGACGCTCGAGTCCGTCGAGATGGCGCACCGCAACGGCTGGAACACGATCATCTCGCACCGCTCGGGCGAGACCGAGGACACGTTCATCGCCGACCTCGCCGTCGCCGTGAACGCGGGCCAGATCAAGACGGGCTCGCTCGCGCGCTCGGAGCGCATCGCGAAGTACAACCAGCTGCTGCGCATCGAGCAGGAGCTGGGCGCGGGCGCCGTGTGGGGCGGCTCGCTCGGGCGCCTGTAAAAAGAGCCAAAACAGGCGGTCCGGCGCGAAGTCGGTAGAATCGGGGGCGTGCCCGTCGCCCCCTTCGCGACCGTCGAGCTCTCGGACCCGCGCTTCGAGCGCGACGGCCTGCGCACCGTGACCGTGAAGAGCGTGGCGCTCGGGCGCCGCGCCGACGTCTCGGTGTACGTACCGCCGGGTGGCAGCGATCCGCTGCCGCTCGTCATCCTTCTGCACGGCGTGAACGGCAGCCACTGGTCGTGGTCGCTGCGCGGCGGCGTGCACCTCACGGCGGCGCGCCTCATCGAGACGGGTGAGCTGCCGCCCCTGGCGATCGCGATGCCTTCGGACGGCCTGTGGGGCGACGGCAGCGGCTACGTGCCGCACGACGACGCCGACTACGAGCGCTGGATCGTCGACGAGGTCGCGGCGGCGGCGGCGCTCGCCGACGAGCGCGTCACCGATCGCTCGCGCGTGTTCCTCGCGGGAAAATCCATGGGCGGCTTCGGCGCGCTTCGCCTGGGCGCGAAGTACGCGGCGCGCTTCGCCGGGATCTCGGCGCACTCGGCCGTCACGACGCTCGCGCGCCTCGGCGAGACGATCAGCGAGCCGCTCGAGGAGCTGCCGTCGTTCGGCCTCGCCGACAGCACGGCGCTGCACTGGCTCGAGGCGCACCGCACGCGCCTGCCGCCGCTGCGCTTCGACTGCGGCACGGGCGACGGTCTGCTCGCGGGGAACCGCGCGCTGCACGCCGCCCTCGACGCGCGCGGCGTCGAGCACGTCTACGAGGAGTTTCCCGGCGGCCACGACTGGCCATACTGGAAGCTCCACGTCGCCGACTCGCTGCGCTTCTTCGCGGCGCTCGTCGAGGACGACGGCGTCATCCCGCCGCACTGACTTTTTCTGTAACCTGCGCCACGGGCGACGCATCGGTCTGGGCATGAAAAATCGCTTCGTCCTCGCGACCGCCGCCGCCGCGCTCGTCTTGATCCCGCTCCTCTCGCATCCCGCGCTCAGCAAGGTCCTCGGGCCGCCCGACGTCGCCTGGAAGGACATGACGGCCAAGCAGAAGCGCGCCTACATGAAAGAGGTCGTCACGCCGAAGATGAAGCCGATCTTCCAGGCGTTCGACGCCAAGAAGTTCGCCGAGTTCAAGTGCGAGGTCTGCCACGGCAAAGACGCGGCCGACCACGACTTCAAGATGCCGGGCCCCGACGTTCACGCGCTGCCGAACACGTCCGCGGCGTTCGAGGCGAAGCTGAAGGCGGAGCCGACGTGGCCGAAGTGGACGAAGTTCATGGCCGAAGAGGTCGAGCCGCCCATGGCCAAGATGATGGGCATGCCCGTGTTCAATCCGAAGCAGCCCGTCGAGGGCGCGTTCGGGTGCGCGAAGTGTCACCGCCTCGAAGGCGCGAAGCCGTAGCGCGCGTTTCGGGCGCGCACTTTCCGAAGTTACGCAGTTTTGGCAGAAGGGAAATCTGCCGCGGCGTCGGCGCCGTTCAAGATGGCGCCATGACGTCGGAACAAAAAGCGCTGGTTCAGACCACGTTCGCGCAGGTCGTCCCCATCTCGGCGGAGGCGGCCAAGCTCTTCTACGGCCGCCTGTTCGAGCTCAACCCCGCGCTGCGGGTGTTGTTCAAGAGCGACCTGCACGAGCAGGGCAAGAAGCTCATGCAGACACTCGGCTTCTGCGTGTCGAAGCTCGACCAGCTCGAGACGATTCTGCCGGCCGTGCGCGATCTCGGGAAGCGGCACGCCCAGTACGGCGTCGCCGACCGCGACTACGACACCGTCGCGAGCGCGCTGCTGTGGACGCTCGAGCAGGGCCTCGGCCCCTCGTTCACGCCCGAGGTGAAGGCCGCGTGGACGGAGGTCTACGTCGCGCTCGCGACCACGATGAAGGAGGCCGCGCGCGCCTGAGTGGGGCGGGGGCGGACGCTACGGTTCGCCGCTGTCGACGCAGACCGGGAAGCCGCCTGCCTGACCACCGTCTGCGTTCGCATAGCAGCTCGACAGATCGTCCCAGGTGGAGGGCCCCACCTCCGTCACGATCACCTCGCCGTCGCTGGCGCGGACGAGGCAGCCCCACCCATTGGTAGTGGTGTCGTTCGGGAAGCATCCTGCGTGAACTGTCGTGCGAGCGCCGCAGATCGCCGTAGACACCAACAGCTCGACCGGCGCGCACGTCGGATCGACGCATTTACCCCCCGAAGTCTTGCACGAGGACGACCACCATTCCGGGAACCCGTCGCTCGGAGCCTGTCCAGCCCCGCTGCTCCCACTACAAGCCAACCCACAGAACGCCAGTGCGACGACCCATCGGCGTGTCCGTGAGGACAAGCTCAGCCTTCGGCGAGCACGTGGCGCGCGATGACCATGCGCTGGATCTGGCTCGTGCCCTCGTAGATCTGCAGCAGCTTGGCGTCTCGCATGAGCTTCTCGACGGGGTACTCCTTCGTGTAGCCGTAGCCACCGAAGACCTGCACGGCGTCGGTCGCGACGCGCATGGCGGCGTCGGCGCCGTAGGCCTTCGAGTAGCTGGAGATGATGGAATCGAGCTTGCCGTTGTCGATGCTCCAGGCGGCCTTGTGGCACAGCAGGCGCGTCGATTCATACGCGATCGCCATCTCGGCGAGCATGAACTGGATGGCCTGGTGCTGCGCGATGGGCACGCCGAAGGCCTTGCGCTTGAGCGCGTACTTGCGCGATTCGTCGAGCGCGCGGCGGATCAACCCCGACGCGCCCGCCGCGATCCAGGGGCGCGAGCGATCGAACGTCCGCATCGCGACCTTGAAGCCCTCGCCCTCGCCGCCGACGACGTTGGTCTTGCGCAGCTTGACGTCCTCGAAGATGACGTCGGTCGTGTTCGAGGCGCGCTGGCCCATCTTGTTCTCTTTTTTACCGACCGACACGCCGG
>DATAZS010000597.1:0-1605 GCA_036271915.1 Polyangia bacterium | reverse complement strand
ACGAGCAAGCTCCTCCCCATCGACGCCGCGCTCAAGCTGATGTCGGCCGACAAGAAGCCCGCCGTCACCGCCGCGCTCAACAAGGTGAAGGGCGATCTCCCGGCCGACGTCTTCCAGGCGAGCAAGCAGATGCTCGACTTCACGACGCAGGCGACCGACAAGTGCGGCACCAACGCGAGCTGCTACATCGGCATCCTCGACGAGCCGATCCCCACGACGCCCACCACGGCCAACTCGCGCGCCATCAAGGCGGCGTACATGGCCGCCATCTACGGCAAGAGCAACGGCGACGCGACCCGCGCCGAGCTGCTGAAGCGCGTCGACAAGGTGAAGGAGGCGAGCGCGCGCCTCGCCCTCTGCGAGGCCATCGACTCGCTCGCCCCCAAGGGCGACGTGGCCACGGCCGACGCGCTCGACAAGATCGTCGCGTCCGACACCAAGGCCGGCGACAAGGGCGTCCTCATGGCCGACGACTCGGTGGTGAAGATCGCGCTCCGCCTGCGCGCCCGCGCCGCTCCCTAGCGCGAACGTCGTGAGCTTCCGTGCGCTCGTGCGACTCGCACGGGCGCCGGCCCGCGCCTCGGGCGTGTATCATCGAGGTCGACGATGATCCTCCTCGAGGTGACTCAAGGTCTCGCCCGAGGGTCGCGGCTGGAAACGAGCGCGCCCGTCATCCGGCTCGGGCGCGCGCCGAGCAACGACTTCGTCTTGCCCGACGAGACCATCTCGGGCGAGCACGCGAGCCTCGTGGCCAACGACGCGAGCTACGTGCTCCACGACCTCCGGTCGACCAACGGGACCTCGGTCGTGCGCGCCGGGAACCGCCTGATCCTCGACGACAGCAACGGCCGCGAGCTCGCGCTCGAGCCGGGTGACGTCGTCGAGCTCGGACGCGGCGACGCCATCGTGCGCCTGGCGATCACGGTGGGCGGCGCGCGCGCGACGGAGCAGGACGCGAGCGGCGCCCACGTCCTCGCGGCGCGGACGCTCGACGATCTCGCGCGCGTCGAGTCCACGATCGAGCGCGACGACGGCCGACTCCGCGCGCTCTACGAGGCGCAGAAGGCGATCGGGAACGCCGAGGACCTCAAGGCCGTCGTGGTGGCCATCTGCGACGGCGCGTTCTCCCTCGTCGCGGGGGCGACCCACGTCACGGTCATCCTGCGCGACGACGGGGAGGACGACGCGCCCAGCAACGCCGCGGCGTTCGTGCCCATCATGACGCGCATCCGCGGCGGCACCGGGCCGACCCTCGCGCCCATCCCCATCACGCGCAGCGTCTTCCGCAAGGTGGTCCACGAGCGGACCGCGGTCATCGCCGCCGACGCGCCGATCGAGGTCGGGCACTCCGAGTCGCTCATGGGGGCGCAGATCCGCAGCGTCATCGCCGTCCCGCTGTGGAGGTCGGGCGGCAAGGGCGAGGAGATCCTCGGCGTCCTGCAGCTCGACAACCGGGAGAGCGCGGGCGTCTTCACCGGCGCCGACCTCGACGTCAGCGCCGTCCTCGCGCACCACGCGTCGCTGGCGGTGGCGAACGCGCGCCTCCTGCAGCGCCTGCGCGCGGCGGACGAGCGCCTCAAGAAGGAGAACTCGTTCCTCAAGACC
>DATAZS010000596.1:0-8673 GCA_036271915.1 Polyangia bacterium | reverse complement strand
GACGTCTCCGACGCGAGCGCGGACTTCTTCTGCCTCGGTGGTTGCGAGCCGAGGCCGAGTTGCCAATGCGCGCACGACGAGGGCACATGCTCGTACGATTGCTCCGAGATCGCGCCCCGCACGATCGTATGCGGCATGGGCCTCTTGCCGGGCAGCGGCTCTTACATCCTGTGTCCCCCGCTCGGCTCTTTTGGCTGCCTCGAGGGGCTGGCTTGCGGCACGGCGGCCGTCGCGCCGGTTTGCATCTACGGCACTTGGCGCTGCCCGGACGGCACCACGCGCCAGCAAGACTGCCAACCCGACGCCGGCGCCGACGCTGGTCCGGGCAACTAAAGACCGTCGCGCTCACACCGCGCGAGCGAGCGCCAGCGCGTGGACGCTGCGGGCGCCCGCGTCCACGAGCGCGCCCGCGCACTCGTTGAGCGTCGCGCCCGTCGTGAGCACGTCGTCGACGAGCAGCACGCGCCGGTAGCGCACGCGCTCGGCGTCCATCGTCGGCACGGCGAACGCGCCCGAGACCTCGGCCAGGCGCGCCGCGGGACCGGCGTGTCCGAGCGCCTTCGTCGCGCGCGTGCGGTGCAGCAAGCGCCGCTCGAGCCGCGGCAAGCCGCGCGGCGCCGACGCCTTCAACGAGGGCGTGCGCCTCACGTCGCGCATGGCCGCGCGCACGAGCTCGAGCGCCTGGTTGAAGCCGCGCTCGCGCAGGCGGCGCGCGTGCAACGGCACGGGCACGACGACGTCGTCCACGCCGAAGCCGCCGCGCACGACGGCGTCCATGAGCGCGGGCACGAGCAGCGGGCCGAGCCGCCGCGCCATGTACCGTTGCCCGTTTTTCATGCGCACGATGGCGTCGGCGAGCGCGGCGCCGTATTCGTACGACGCGTGCGCCTCGTTGAACGAGAACGGGATGCGTCGGCACAGGCCGCACCGCCCAGCGCGCACGTTCCAATCACCGCGTGGCAACGCGCACCCCGGGCACGCGCCCATGAGCGCGCTCAGCGACGGCGTGCACTCGGCGCAGAAGATCGTGCCGTCTGCGACGCCCCGATCACACGCCGCGCACCGCGCGGGCCACAACAGTTGAAGAGAACCACTGACGAACGTGGCGAGGCTCATGCCCCCGTTATCGGGACACGAGCCTCATGGTTGCCCCAATTATTCAGGCGCGAAGATGCCGCGGCGCAAATACGTCGGCTTGTCGAACTCCGACTCCTCGACACCCAGCTCGTCCGCCGGGCGCGACGACATCGAGGACGACATGCGGCGCGGCGGCTGACCGGGCGACGCGCCCGGCGCCGAGACGGGCGGCCGGATGATGGGCCGCTCGGCGGGCGTCCACTCGGCGGCCGTCGCGATCCCGAAACCTCCGGGAGCCGTCGGCTGCTGATTCATGGGCATGGCGGGCGTCTGCTCGACGTTCTCGTAGAACTCCTCGAGCGCCGCCTCGCCGCCTTCGATCTGGCGGCCCGGCGCGACGGCGTAGCCGCGCGTCGGCGTGCTGCCACCCGGCTGCGCCCACGGAGGCGCGGCCGCCGGAGGCGGCGGAACAGGAACGGCGACCGGTGACTGAATGACGTACTGCGGTTGCGGCGCGTACTGCGGCTGCTGCGCGTACTGCTGCGGCTGCATCGGTAGCGCCATCTGGTTCTCGCGCCCGCGCCCGCCGTGCATCATCCCACGACCCATTTGCGCGCCCGGCCCCGGCTGCACCGACTCGCGCGTCTGGAAGCCCGTCGCGATGACGGTGATGCGGACCTCGTCGCCCGCGTGGGCGTCGATGACCGAGCCGAAGATGATGTTGGCGTCGGGATCCGCCGCCTCGGCGATGAGGCTGCACGCCTCGTTCATCTCGGCGAGCGTGAGATCCGGCCCGCCCGTGATGTTGAGGAGGATGCCCGTCGCGCCGTTGATGGCGACGTCCTCGAGCAGCGGCGAGCTGATGGCCTGCTGCGCGGCCTCGACGGCGCGCTTGTCGCCCGAGCCGCGGCCCGTGCCCATGAGCGCGCGGCCCATGCCCGTCATGATCGTGCGCACGTCGGCGAAGTCGACGTTGATGAGACCGGGTGCGATCACGAGATCGCTGATGCCGCGCACGGCGTTCAGGCAGACGTTGTCGACCATGGCGAACGCCTCTTTGAGCGTCGTCTTCATGCCCGCGATCGACACGAGGCGATCGTTCGGGATCACGATGAGCGCGTCGACGGCCTTGCTGAGCTCGGCGATACCGGCCATCGCCTTCTTCTTGCGCTGAGAGCCCTCGAACGAGAACGGCTTCGTGACGACACCCACGGTGAGCGCGCCCAGGTCACGCGCGACCTGCGCGATGATGGGCGCCGCGCCCGTGCCCGTGCCGCCGCCCATGCCGGCCGTCACGAACACCATGTCGGCGCCGCCCAGCGCCTCGGCGACGCGCGACGCGTCCTCGAGGGCCGCGGCCTTGCCGACCTCGGGGTTGGCGCCCGCGCCCAGCCCCTTCGTGAGGTTTCGCCCAAGGTGGACCTTCGTGCCGGCCATGCTGGTCTCCAGCACCTGGCAGTCGGTGTTGGCCACGATGAAGTCGACACCTTCGATGCCGCCCTCGATCATCGTGTTGACGGAGTTGCCTCCGCCGCCACCGACACCGATGACCTTGATGTTGGGTCGCCCTGGAGCTGCCGCTTCGTCGTCGAACTCAAGCATGTGGGACTCCTCAAACGATCGATCCCATGGCCCAAGAGACGACGCCAATTTTTTACCTACGATTTTCGCGGTGCGGGTAGACAGAGGTGTGCGCACGTTTCCCGTCGGTGACGCCGAGATCGCGGCGGCCTTCTCCTCGATCGTGTGTGCGCGGCACGCTGTGGAGCGAGGGACCGGGCCGCTCGACGACGAGGAGCGCGTCCCCGTCGCGCCGCCCTCGCGACGCTGTTCGACGCCATGGAGCTGCCCGGCGTGCTGCGCGACAGCGCCCTCGCCGTCTCGACGCGGCGCGATCACCCCGACGAGGCGCGCCGCCTGCTGGCCCACTTCGAGGCCGTGGGGGCTCGGGTCGACGACGAAGCCGCCGTTTGTCTCGAAGTCTGAGCCTCTCCCGAGGGGCGGCTGCGCTAGACTCGCGCCCCGCGATGAGCAGCCAGCAGCCCAAAAGCCCCGAAGAAGATTTCGCCACGATGTTCGCCGCCGCCGAAAAGGCCGCGCCGCGCGGGCGGCGCGCCAAGCTCACCGTCGGTGATCGCGTGCGCGGCAAGGTCGCGTCGATCGGCCACGAGGTCACCGTGCTCGAGCTCGAGGACGGCGGCGAGGGCACGCTCGAGACGTTGGAGCTGCGCGACGCCGACGGACAGCTCACGGTCGCCGTGGGCGACGTGCTCGAGGCGCGCGTCACGAAGATGGGCGAGAAGGCCGGCTTCGTGTGGCTCCGGCGCGGCGCGAGCCGCGGGGGCGATCCGCACGCGAGCCTCGCCGAGGCCTTCGCGAGCGGCCTGCCCGTCGAGGGCGTCGTCACGACCGTCAACAAGGGCGGCGTCGAGGTCATGATCGGCGCCGTGCGCGCGTTCTGCCCCGTCTCGCAGCTCGAGCTGCGGCCCGTCGCCGATCCGGCGGCGTATGTCGGCCAGCGGCTGCAGTTCCGCGTGACGCGCTTCGAAGAGGATCGCCGCGGCCCCAACGTCGTCGTGTCGCGCCGCGCGCTGCTCGAAGAAGAGATGCGCGCGCGCGCCGTCGAGACCCGCGTCAAGCTCGTGCCCGGCGCCGTGCTGTCGGGCGTCGTCACGGCATTGAAGGACTTCGGCGCCTTCGTCGACGTAGGCGGCATCGAAGGCTTGTTGCCCGCCTCGGAGATCGGCTGTCAGCGCGGCACGAAGCCGTCCGACGTGCTGGCCATCGGTCAGCCGGTCACGGTGCAGGTGCTGCGCATCGAGAAGCGCGACGATCCGAAGCGGCCCGAGCAGGTCTCGTTCTCGCTGAAGGCGCTCGAGCGCGATCCGTGGGACGACGCCGTCGCGACGCTGCACGCGGGCGCCGTCATCAAAGGTCAGGTCATGCGCGCCGAGACGTTCGGTGCGTTCGTGCAGGTCGCGCCGGGCGTCGAGGGGTTGCTGCACGTGAGCGAGCTCGGCGCGGGCAAGCACGTCCGGCACGCGCGCGAGGCCGTCAAGCCGGGCGACACCGTCGAGGTGACGATCCTCTCGATCGACACGGAGAAGCGCCGCATCTCGCTGGGGCTCGGCGCGCGCGAGGACGCGGTCGACGACGAGGGACGCGCGGCCGCGGCGCGGGCGTCGGGCGCGGGCGGATCGGGCTCGTCGCGCGGCCTCGGCACGTTCGGCGACCTGCTCAAGGGTAAGCTGACGAAGTAGTCAAAAACCGGGCCCCGTCCAGGCGCGATCGGCGAGCTGGCCTTTGACGGCCGCGATGTAACGCATCGCGCCCGCGTCGTACCAGCCGCCGCTGAAGTGCGCGCCCATACAGCCCCACTCGTCGCCGACGGTGAACGGCGGGCTGGACGTCGCGCGCGCGATCTGGCTCGTGTCCCACCCTTCGTAGCAGGCGCGACGGAGCGCGTACACGTAGTCGACGTGGAACGGCGTGCTGTCGCGGTACATCGGCCACGCCGACTTGTGGTACTGCCAGACCACCTGATACATGCCATAGGTCTGCGCGCACTGCGTGCCGCCGGCGACCGCGCGCGTGTCCGCGTCGGGCGGGCACTCCGACGTCGGCTCGGTCGTCCAGTCGGTGTCGAGGGTCTGCGTCCATCTGCTCGACTCGACGGCCTCGGCGCGCACGTCGTCCTCGTCGAAGCCCCACTTGCACGCGACCCACTGCAGGATCTCGTCGGTCGTCCCCGTGAACGCGCCCGTGATGCGCGCCTCGAGCGCGAGCGCGCGGTTGTCGTACGCGTTCTCGCTGTTCCACGGCGACAAGCCCGCGAGCTGGGCCGCCGTGGGGACGACGAGGTTGGCCGCGGCATTCCCCGGGCGCGCTTCCGGCGTGGGCCGCACGAGCGCCGCGCAGGTCGCATCGTCGGGCAGCGCCGCGCCCGCGGCGCGCGTTCGAAACTGCGGCCCCGTCGTCGCGACGGACGCGTCAAGCGCGCAGCCCGCGAGCGCCAGCAGAGCCACCCCACACGCGCGCGGCGCGCTCATGGACGCCCTTGCCCCGTGAGGTACGCGTCGACACCTATCAAGATCGACGGCCGCAAGACGTCGGGCTCGAACATCGCCTGCGTCGCGCCGTCGTGATCGATCGTGTAGCGGCGGCTCACGACGCGCGCGTCGCACGCCGCCGACGCGAAGAGGCCGACGCGCTCGAAGAGCCGGACCTCGAAGCGCGCCGCGGCGCGCACGAAGAACGTCGAATCGGTGCGCGCATCGTCGAGCATCACGCCGCTCATCGTGCCGCCGGTCGCGAGGGTGGGCGTCGCCTCGCGCAGCTCAAGCCCAGGGCCGACGCCGAGGCGCGCGACGGCGCGTCCGCCGATCGCGGTCCCCGCCGACGCGAGCGCGGCGAGCTCGCCGCCGTAAAAATGCAGCGTGACGCCGTCGCTCGTCGCGTCGCTCGAGAACGCGCCGAGCGACAACCAAAGCGCGGGCGCCCAGCGCCGATGTGAAGGCCCCACGAGCAGCGACAGGCTCGCCGTCGGCAGCGCGAACGCGGACACGCCCTCGTGCGCGGCGCCCGCGCCGAGGCCGGCTGACGCCCAGAGCCCACCCGCCACGGGTACGACGGGCGAGAGGGGAACGTCGGGCGCGGGGTCCGGCGGCGCGCGCGTCGTCTTGGCGATCGCCGCGTCGGCGCGCTCGGCGACGACAGGCAACGGCAGCCCCGCCTGCAGCGCCTCGACCGACGAGGCGACGATGTGCGAGACCTCCTCGCGCGCGACCTCGTCGACGCCGCTCGGCAGCGGCAGCGAACGGACGACGACCTGATCGGACGCCGTCGCCGAAATGTAGACGAGCGCGCGGCCCGTCGCCGCGACGCCGAGGTCGATCCAGAGGCAGGCCAGCGTGCAGGGGGCCTCGGCCGACGGCCGCAGCACCTCGCCGCGATCGACGGAGGCGACGCGGCGATAGCGCGCCGTGATGCCCCGCCGCGCGAGGAGGTCCTCGAGATCTTCGCGTACGGCCGTCGCCGCGTTGGGCGGCGCCGCGGCGATCGCGATCTCGACGCTGGCCGCGACGGCCGGCGACGCTGGGGGCGGCGGCACCGAGGCCGTTTGCGCCGGGGCAGCCGTCAGCGCGGCCGCGACGATGACGATCAGCGCGGGCGACACGTCGCCTCAGCGTAGCTCAGCCAGGCGGCGACGCGCGCGCTCTCTTTGCACCGAGTTCGGGTGCTCACGCAGCAGCTGGCCCCACGCCTCGCGCTCTTCGTCGCGGCGGCCGAGCCGCATGAGCGCGACGGCGCGGCCGACGCGCGCCTCTTCGGCGAGCGTGCCCTGCGGGTTCGCCGCGAGATAGCTGTCGAAGCTCGCGAGCGCCGCCCGCGCAGGCCCCTCCTCGAGCTGCAGATCGCCGACGACCACGCGCGCCGTCATCTCTTGCCGCGAGCCCGGGTACGCGCGGCGCAGCTCGGTGTAGCGGCGCAGCGCGCGCGGATAGTCGCCCGCGCGGCGCGCGCGGTTCGCGTCGGCGAAGAGCGCGTCGGCCGTGAGCGTGGGCGCCGCCTCGACGCGCGCGCGCGCGACGCGCACGGGCGGCGCTTCGACAGGTTCTGCAGGTTCTGCGGCCGGCGCCGGCGCGGGGACGACGACAGGCGCGGGCGCGCTCGCGCGCGGCGCGGGCGCGGCAGGACGTGGGAGCTGGAAGATCTCGGGCACGAAGCGACGCGCGAAGCCGACGCCGCCCATCGACCACACGGCGGCGCCGCCGCTGCCGCCGATGAGCAGCAGCGCGATCGCGATCGCGACGTGCCGTCCCGAGCCCGCGCGCCGGTGCGCGCGCGCGTCGTACGCGACGCGCGGCGCGTCGGCGAGCGCGCCGCGCACCATGCGCGCGAGCAACGCCTCGTCGCCGTCCTTCGCCGAGGTCTCGACGCGCAGATCGTCGACGAGCGTGAGCGACATGCGGCACGCCACGCAGCGCGCGAGGTGCGCGCGCAGATCGTCCGTCGCCGCGGCGCCGAGCGTCCCGCGCCGAGCGGCGTCGAGCATCTCCTCGGGGTGCAGATCGATCGTCGTCATGCCTCGCCCCGCAACATGTCCCACAGCTCGGGATCGCGCTCGATGCGCTGCTTGAGCTTCTCGCGCGCGAGTCGCACGCGGCTGCGCACCGTGTTCACGGGCGCGCCCGTCGCCGCGGCCACCTGGTCGAGGCTGTAGTCGAGGACGACCCGCAGCGCGAAGGTCTCGGCCTGCTCCTCGGGCAGATCGTCGAGCAGCCCGCGGAAGGCCGCCGTGCGCCGCGCGCGCATAACGGGATCGTCCTCCTCGTCGGCGGGCGCCAGCTCGGACTCGCGGCGGTAACGCTCGAGCAGGCGATCGCGCGCGCCCCGCCCGCGCCGCGCCGCGAGCGCCGTGCGCACGGCGATCTGACGCGCGTACTGCGTGAGCGACGACTCACCGCGAAAGCTCCGCAGCGCGTCCTTGACGGCGAGCAGGCTCTCCTGCGCGACGTCGGGCACGTCGGGGTTGTCCGACCCCATGATGACGCGCACGACGGCCAGCACGGCGGGCGCCGTCGCGGCGAGGATGCGCCCCAGCTTTTCGCGATCGCCCGCGTTGGCGTCGACGAGCAGCTCCGCGAGCGGGTCGCGGCCGAGCGGCCCTCCCCCTCGTTCCGCGGCCGACATCGACATTCCGGGAAGAAGCGCCTTCATGACCCCTCGTTTCATAGTAGCCCCCCACCCGCGCGGGCGATCACACGGGGCCACGACGGCAACACGTCGTGTCAGGTGAGCTTGAATTTCCGCCGTGCTACGTTGCGCCGATGAAGACCCGCTGGGCTGTCGGGCTGCTGCTCGCCGGCTGGGCGCGCGCGGCGTCGGCGGCCGATCCGCCGGCGCTGCCCGAGGCGCCGCCTGTCCTCCAGGCGCCGCCCGCGCCCGAAGTGCCGCCGCCCGACGCGCGCGGCGTCGTCGCGCCGTTCGCGGGGACGCTGACGCTGCTCGTGCCGTTCGCCGTCGGGTGCGCGCTGTGGTCGAACAGCGCGAGCCTCGCGTCGCAGAAGGCGGGCACCTATGTCATGGCGTCGGGGTTCGCGCTCGCGCCCATCGTCTCGCACGGCATCGCGGGGCGCTGGCGGCGCGCCGCCGTGTTCGGCGCGGCGTCGGTCGCGACCTCGACGGCGACGCTCGTCGCGATGAACGTCAAAGATCCGTTCGACCCCCAGTACCTCAACCGTCAGCGCGTTCCGTTCGGCGTGCTGCTGACGTCGGCGCTGTTCGCGGCTGCCATCGGCGTCTTCGACAGCTTCGTCGTGGGCCCGACGACGCGGGACGTGCCGTGACCCGGTTCGGGTTGCGCCGGCTCGTGCTCGCGCTCGCGCTCGCGGCCGTCGCGTCGTCGACGGGCTGCGCGATCGTGCCGCAGAACAGGCGTAGGCACCTCGCCGATCCGATGATGCGCTTCGACACCGACGCGCTCGACGCGCACGCGCACCAGAAGTTGTACGGCACGCGCGAGGGCGCCGCGGGCGGCGACGGCGTGCCGGCAGGCGGAGGCTGCGCCTGCCAGTGAGCCCCGCGTTGTTGATG
>DATAZS010000595.1:0-13644 GCA_036271915.1 Polyangia bacterium | reverse complement strand
CGCGCGCACGCTGGCCGCCTACGCCGAGTTCGAGGCGCGCGTCGGACGCCGAGACACGGCGTCCGAGCTGCGCCGCCAGGCCGATCTCATCCGCGACCGCGCGCGCCACGGCTCGCGCCGTCACCTCGTTCAAGAGGCCATGCTCGCGGCTCAGGCCGCGCCGTAGCGACCTACTTCTTCTTGAGGTCGTCGATCTTCAGCAGCAGGCGGTCGGTCGACCACTTCGGCACGAGGTAGACGTCCGAGCTCTTCGACGTCGCCAGGTAGACGTTCTGCTTGTCCTTGGTCTCGTTGCCGACCTTGAACGTCGTCGTCTGGCCCTTCGCCTTGATGGTGATCGTCGCCTGCGGCTTCGCGAGGCCCGTGACGGCGGGCGCCGTGTCCTCCGCATAGGCGGCGGCCTTCCACGCTTTGAATGCGCCGCCGATCGACGGCGTCTTGCCCGGATCGAGGGGGAGCTTGGCGGGCTTCGTCGCCTTCCACGCGGTCCCCTCGTGAACGAGGGTGTACGAGTCGGCGCCGTGCGACACGGCGACCTCGTTGAGGTCGGCCTCGGAGACGTCGGACAGCGTGCGGTCCTTGAAGTCGAGCGGCCGCTTGTCGACGCGCTCGGCGTTGAACTTCTTGACGAGGTAGACCTGCGGCGCGTCCGCAGTCTTGACGAAGATCTCGTCTTCTGACTTTTTGTTGCCGAGCAGGACGGTGACGTTCTTGCCACCCTTGAGCGCGACGGTGATCGTCGTGCGGGGCGCGTCGAGGCCCGTCTCGGCGGGCTTGGCCTCGGAGAACCCGTTGGTCTTCCAGGTCGCGAGCGTCGTGACGATGCCCGCGGGGACGCTGTTGTCGACGTTGTCGATCTTGGGGACGGAGGTCACGAGATCCCACTTGTCGTCGGCGCCGACCTTGCCCGACCCGCGCTTCGCGATCGCGACGCCGCCGTCCTTGGTCTTGACGGTGAGCATCTGGGCGTCGTCCGCCGCGAAGGTCGTGATCGACTTGTCTCGCCAGTCGCCCGCGTCGCGGTCGACCGCCGCGCGCAGCCCCGCGTCGGCCTGCCAGATCTGGTCCTTGCCCGCGAGGCGCACCATCGTGCCCGTGCCCGTCGTCTTGCCCACGATGACGTCGGCGAGGACCTTCGTCCCCTTGGCGCCCTCGGCGACGACGTGAATGCCCTTGGCGTCGTCGATGTCGAACTCGGCTTGCTTGGCCTTGTTCTCGGACACGAGATCGCCGAGCTCGAGCTTGCCGACGGCCTCGAACGCCGACTTCGCCGCCGTCTCGTCGGCCGCGAAGTTGCCGGGCGCCGTGACCGCGTACTTGCCGCCGTCCTTCGTGATGGTCGTCGAATGGCCGTTGCGCGTGACGACGAGCGTGTCGAGGGCCGCGGGATCGATCTTGGCGAGCGGGCGCGCTTTCTCTCCCGAGCCCTCGCCCTTCTCGGGCTGACGGAGGGCGACGACGGCGATGATGCCGAGGATGGCGAAGGCGACGACGGCGGTGAGCGTCTTGCGGTTCATGGGGCGTCCTTTTCGCGCGATCAGAGCTTCTGCTGGAGACGGGAGCTGCGGCGCATGCGCCAGCGCGCGAGGCCGAAGCCGATGAAGAGCAGCGGCACGCCCGCGATGTTGACGACCTTGTAGAGGCCAGCCTTCGCGTCGGCGTCAGCGTGCAGGGGACGCGAGCCCACGGTCTTCGTGCGCACGGCCGTGAGCGTCTCGTCCTCGATGACCCAGCTGATGGCGTTGAACAGCATGTGCGCGCCGTTCTGGTACTCGGGCACGACGCGCGCCGACTGCAGCGTCTCGTCGCTCGCGAAGTCCGAGTCGCCGATGACGACGAGGTGCACGGGCTTGCGCGACTCGCCCGCCGCGGCACCCGGGTCCGACATGCCCGGCGCCGAGGCCGGCGCGAACGCGCTCTTGAGCGTCCCCTGGTACGCGTAGCCCATCACGAACGGCCCGCGGTCTTTCGTCTCCTCGAACTTGGCGTTCGGAGAGAAGAAGAAGAAGCCGGTCTGCTTCCACGCGTCCTCCGAGCTCTTCGCGAGCGTCCAAAGGCGCGCGCCGGGCATCGTCGGCTTGCCGCTCGCGAGCGGGCCCGTGAGCGTCACGGAGCTGCTCCACGGGAAGATGACGGCCGTCACGCCGTCGAGGACGGAGAAGTCCTTGTCCTTGTCGGCCTCGGGCGGCTCGGCGACGAGGAAGGCCGGCACCGACGCGATCATCTTGCGCCCGCCGAAGTCGACGAGCCCGGGCGCCGACTGCTTCTTGTCGAAGATGAAGTCCTCTTCGACCTTGAAGCCGTACTTGTCGAGCAGCGGCTCGAGCCCCGTCTTGTTGGGCTGCCCGATCTTGGGCTGCATCTGCTGCAGCTCGGGCATGTTCCCCTGCGGCGAGCTCATGGCCATGCCGTCGATGAGGAAGATCGCGCCCTTGCCCTTCATGAGGAACGCGTCGATCTCCTTGGCGCCCTTCTCGTCGAAGGGCTGCTTCGGGCCGCCGACGACGAGCGCGTCGACGTCTTCGCCGATGGGCGTCACCGACGGGTTCACCGACGTGACGTCGTACTCTTGATCGAGGAAGTGCTTGAGGAAGGTGAAGCCCTGCGCCGTGTCCGACTCGTTGTGGCCGGTCGTGAACGCCATCTTCCGCTTCTTCTGCGACATGCGCTTGATGAGCGACGTCACCATGTACTCGAGCCCCTCGGCCTGCGTGACCTGCGGGACGGCCTCGCTGTTGCCGTTGTACTCGAGGCAGAGGCCGAGGAAGGCCTCGGTGACCTCGAACTTCTGCGAGCGCATGACCTGCAGCTGGAGCTTGGCGACCTTGCAGGCGGTCGCCGCCTCCTCGATCTTCTTGTCGGAGCTCGGGTCGAAGGCCTCGAAGTGGATCTTGCCCTTCGACGCCGACCGGTACTCATCCATGAGGTCGCGCGTGTAGCGGCTCACGTTGACGAGCTCGGGCGGCAGGTCCTTCGAGATGTAGGCCTTGATCGTGAGCGGCTCGGGCAGGGCGCGCACGAGATCCTTCGACGCGCTCGACAGCGTGTAGATGCCGTTCTGCGTGAGGTCGAGGCGCCCGAACAGGCGCGTCCCGATGAGGTTCGCGAGCACGATGGCGCCGAGCGTGAACAGCGCGTAGATCGTGGCGTTCGACGCGTAGGACCGCTTGCGCTTGTCCATCGCCGTCTTGGCGGCTTCGTTGTCTTTCTCGGGAGCCATGGTTACTTCCACCTCCGTGAGTCGAGCGACGTCGTCGCGAGCAGCAGGCACGCGCTGATGATCGACAGGTAGTAGACGACGTCCCGCGTGTCGATGACGCCGCGGCTGATGTTCTCGAAGTGACCGTCGATGCTGAGGAACGACACGACGGGCTGCAGCGACTCGGGCATGAACTGCGTCAGCTTGCCGAAGAGGTACAGCGCGAACGAGATGCCGAAGGCCGCGATGAAGGCCACGATCGAGTTGCGCGTGAAGGCCGAGCACATGACGCCGATCGCGACGAAGGCGCCGCCCATGAGCACGAGGCCGATGTAGCCGCCGATCGCGGGGCCGCGATCGAGCGGCCCGAGCAGGCGCACGGTGAAGGCGAACACGAGCGTGAGGCCGACGGCCGTGCACACGAGCGCGAGCGCCGCGAGGAACTTACCGACGACGACCTCCCAGTCGCGCACGGGCATCGTCGACAGGAGCTCGAGCGTGCCCGACGCGCGCTCGTCCGCGAGCAGACGCATGGTCACGGCCGGCACCATGAACATGAACAGGAACGGCATGAAGCCGAACAGCTGGCGCAGCTCGGCCTGCTTCTCGAGGAAGAGCTGCGTGAAGAACAGGTAGCCCGTGATGACGGTGAACACCGTGACGACGATGTACGCGACGGGCGAGTTGAAATAGGTGCGGATCTCGCGGCGCGAGATGACGAGCGCGGGGCTCATGTTAGGACTCCTCTCCCGTGGTCAGGTGACGGAACACGTCCTCGAGGCTCGCCGATTCGCGCGCGAGCTCGAGCAGCGTCCACTTGTTGTCGACGGCGGCGCGGAAGATCGATTTGCGCAGGTCGTCGCTCGCCGTGCCGTCGATGGCGAACGACAGCGCGCCTTGCTCTCCCGCGATGGTCTGGCAGCGCGCGACGCCCGCGAGGGCCGCGAGCCGGTCGCGCACGGACTCGGGCGCCGCGCCGTTCTGCTCGACGATGACGCGGTAGCGGCTGCCGCGCTCGCGCTGCCGCAGATCTTGCGGCGTGCCGTCGGCGACGAGCTTGCCGCCGCTGATGATGACGATGCGGCTGCAGGTCGCCTGCACCTCGGGGAGGATGTGCGTCGAGAGGATGACCGTCTTCTCCTGACCGATCTCCTTGATGAGCGACCGGATCTCGACGATCTGGTTGGGGTCGAGGCCGCTCGTCGGCTCGTCGAGGATCAAGATGTCGGGGTCGTGCAACATGGCCTGCGCGAGGCCGACGCGCTGGCGGAAGCCCTTCGACAATTCGCCGACGAGCTTGCCCGCGACGTCGCCCAGGCCGCAGCGGCCACCGATCTCGCGGATGCGTCCCGGGCTCTTCGCCGGGTCCATCTGGCGGATCTCCGCGGCGAACTGCAGGTACTCGAGCACCGTCATGTCGCGGTAGATGGGCGTGTCCTCGGGGAGGTACCCGATGTGCTTGCGGACCTCGAGCGACTGGTCGAACACGTCGAAGCCGGCGACGCGCGCGCGGCCGGCCGTCGGCGCCAGGTAACAGGTCAGCATCTTCATGGTCGTCGACTTGCCGGCGCCGTTCGGCCCCAGGAAGCCCAAGACCTCGCCCTTGCGGACGTTGAACGTCACCTGGTCGACGGCGCGCGCGGCGCCGTAGTCCTTGGTCAGACCTTCGACCTCGATCATTGCATCCGACATTGCGAGCCCCTGTCTGTGCGTGTACTGGAGGTTGCGACCCTCAACAGGCGAATATTCGGGACTATTCCCGCCTGTCTTTTCGAGGGTGCTCGGGTGTGGTTCGTTACGACAGGCGGCGAGGCCGTGTCAAGCCGAGAGGCGACCGCCGCTTCGTCAGTTCGAGCCGAGCGCGGGACAGTCCACGTCGTTCGACGAGGTGCACGTCGTCGGGCAGCAGAAGTCCGTGGCGCTCCCCGAGCACGTCGTGAGGGGCACGTGCTCACAGACGGCCGTGCAGCGCGCGCCGTCGCCCACCACCACCTCGCGCGTGCAAGGATCGCCGTCGTCGGGGCAGGTCGCGGGGCAGGTCGACGGCGGATCGCAGGTCTCGCCCGCGCCCAGCACGCCGTCGCCGCAGACAGGCGCGCAGTCGTGATCGGCGGCGGCGCTGCAGCCGGGCGGGCAGCAGCCGTCGCCCGTGCGGCAGGCCGTGACGCTCGTGTGGCTGCAGGCGCGCGTGCAGCCTTCGATGGCGCCCGACGCCCAGTCGGTCGTGCACGCGTCTCCGTCGTCGCACGTGCGCGCGCAGTTGCCGGGCATGCCCGCCGTGATGGCGCGGTCGCAGGTCTCGTCGGGGCTGAGCACGCCGTCGCCGCAGACGGCCGGGCAATCCGCGTCGTCCGTGATCGTGCAGCCGGACGGGCAGCAGCCGTCGCCCGAGACGCACGTCGAGATCGGGTGCGCGACGCAGGCGGCGTTGCAGGCCCCCGGCGTGCCCTCGACGCGCACGTTCGAGCAGGTATCGCTCGCGGGCACGGGGCAGGTCGTGGGGCACGCGCCCGTCGCCGCCGCGTAATCGCAGGTCTCGGCGGGCGTCTCGACGACGCCGTCGCCGCACACGGCGGCGCAGTCGGGATCCAGCGTCTCGTCCGCGCCCGCAGGGCAGCAGCCGTCTCCCGCGCGCGCTTCGGTGATGGGCGGGAACAGGCACGCCGCCTCGCACGTGCCCGCGCCCACGAGCACGTCACTGGTGCAGGTGAGGCCGTCCGAGCACGTCGTCGGGCAGGCGCCGGGGAGCCCTGCGGCGATCGCCGTGTCGCACGTCTCGCCGCTCGCTCTTTGGACGACGCCGTCGCCGCACGTGAGCGAGCAATCGGGATCGGTCGCCGACGTGCAACCGGCGGCGCAGCACCCGTCGGCGACGCCGCACGCTGTGATGGGGGTGAGCGCGCAGCGCGCCGTGCACATCGTGGCGTCGCCCACGAGCGCGTTCACGAGGCACGCCGAAGGCGACGGACCGCACACCGTGGGGCAGGCGCTCGCCGTGCCCGGCTTTCCGTCGCACGACTCGCCCGGCTCGACGACGCCGTTCCCGCAGCTGGGCTGGCAGTCGGGGTCGGTGCGGTGGTTCGCGCCTGCCTCACAGCAGCCGTCGCCGGCGACCAGGACCGTAATGGGCGAATGCACGCAGTGCGCCTGGCAGCCCGCGCCCACGAGCACGTCGAGCGTGCAAGGATCGCCGTCGTCGCACGAGGTCGGGCACGCGTCGATCGCGGCCGGGATGAGGCCGGGGTCGCACAGCTCGTCGGACGCGAGCTGACCGTCGCCGCACAGCGCGGGGCAGTCGGCGTCGACGGCGTTCCACGCGCCCGCGGGGCAGCACCCGTCGGTCGTCGTGCCCGACTGCCCCGTGATGGGGACGTGCGAGCAGATCGCGGAGCACGTCCCGCCCGAGACGAGGGCGTCGCTCGTGCACGGATCTTGATCGTTCATGCACGTCGCGGCCGTGGGGCAGGCGCCGGGCGCGCCCGCGGCGAGGCCCGTGTCGCACGTCTCGCCGACGTCGACGACGCCGTTCCCGCAGGTCGTCGAGCAATCGGCGTCGTCGGCGCTCGTCGCCCCCGTGGGGCAGCACTGGTCGCCCGCGACGCGCGCCGTGACCTCGCGGTACACGCAGCGCACCTGGCAGCCTTGTCCGACGACGGTGTCGGTCGTGCAAGCGATGCCGTCGTCGCAGTCGGCGGGCGGGCAGGCGCCGGGCGCGCCCGCGGCGATCGCCGTGTCACAGGTCTCGCCCACGTCGATGCGGCCGTTGCCGCAGCTCGGGTCGACGCCGTCGCGCCCGCCGTCCGCCGCGCGTGACCCGTCGGTCTGACCGCCGTCGACGGCGCAGGGTTGGTCGTCGCAGGTGAGCTCGACGACGACGTTCTGCCGCTGCCCTGGTCGAAGCTGCAAGGGCATGTCGGTCCGTCCGTGCGCGAGGATCACCATGGCGGCGCTCTGGGCGCTGACGTCGACCGTGAGCGGGCCCGTGATGCGCGTGGGCAGCTCGGCCGTGAGCGTCGTCGGGAACGTGATGGATCCTCCCGGCTGACGGTAGAGCTGCATGTCCACGCCGGCCGGTCCCAGCAGCGAGACCTCGAGGCTCGCGGCGTTGGGCAGCGAGCCCGACACGCTGACCGTGACGACGAGAACCGTGCTTCCACCTTGGTTGCAGCCGCCCGCGGTGACGAGCGCGAAGACTGCGATCGCGATCGCGCCCCGCGCGGTCGTCCAGAGCCGCCGCATCAATAGAACTTCTTGTCGCCGAGCGCCGTCGCCGGGACGCTCGTCTGGTCGCGGCCGAGCACGATCGCCGCGGCGATGCCGCCCGCGATGACGGCGCCGAGCGCCGCCCAGCTCCACCAACGGCGCCAAGGCGGACGCTCGGCTTCGGGTGACACGACCGGCACGACGACGACGTCATGCGCGAAGCTGGGCGCGGGCGCGGCTCGCAGCGCCGAGATCTGCTCCTCGACGTCCTCGCGGTCCGCCGCGTCCGGCGCCGCCGACAGGTAGTGCTCGAAGTAGAACAGCGCCTGATCCCGCAGGCCGAGGCGGCGGTAGCCGTCTCCGATGTCGTAGAGGAAGCGCGGGTCGGCGCCCAGCTCGTACGCGTTGCGAAACTCGGCGATCGCCTCCTGGGTCTGGCCGCGCTCGAGGAGGCGTTGTCCGAGGACGGCGTGACGCTGGACCTCGGCGTCGACGGGCGGCTCCGCGGCGCGCGCCGACCCGCGGGCGACGGCGACCGCGAGGACGACCATGAGAAGGCGCGCGAGAGCTCTCAAGCTAAACACCGGAATTTCGAGGCGATTCTGCGTCCGGCGCGCGCGAGAGTCAAAGCCCGCGGCGCGCCGTCAAGTCTTGCGCGCGCGCGGCTTGCGCGGCGGCGCGCGGCGCACGAGCACGGGCTCGAGCGGCGCGAGGCTCGCGAGCCAGCGCGCGGCCACGGGCGCGGCCGCGCCCGCGAGCTGCGGCGGCGCAGAGGCGTCGAGGATGGCCTTCGCCTTCTTTCGGATGACCTCGGGGAGCTTCGTCGCACCGTTGGGGGCGCGCTCGAGCAGCGCCTCGAAGTCACGCACGTCGTCGGGCTCGAGGGGCTCGAACGATCCCGCGTCGTTCTCGGCGGCGCGCCGAAGGATAAGGCGCACGAGCGCCGTGCGCGCGAGCAGCCCCGCGTCGACGGCCGCTTCGTCGACTCCCGTGTCGTCGAGCAGCGGCGCGCCCGGCGCGAGGGTGGCCGGCGTGACGCCGAGCCCGAGGAGCATCGCCTGCGTCGCGGCGGCCCGCTCGACGGCGGCCGTCGCGAGCGCGAGATCGGCGAGTGAACGGAAGGGGCGGTCCGCGTTCGACGGCGGATCGTCGAGGATGCCGGCGAAGAGCGGCCGGTGGCGCAGCACGGCCTCGAGCGCGAGCGCCTCGTCGGCCTCGACGAGATCGCCGCGCACGGCGGCGAACGGACCCTTGCGCCGCAACGTCGTCGCGAGCCGCTTCACCTTGCCGATGAGGCTGACGCCGAGACGAAACAGGCGAACGATCGAGACCGTGCGCACGGCCTCGACCTCGCGGGCCGCGTCGCCGCGCGCGAGGAACTCGACGGCCAGATCGAGCGTCGCCAGCTGGCGCTCGAGCGTCGCGGTCACGGCGGCGTCGTCACCGGGCGCGACGCGGTCGGCGGCGAGGACGCGGTTCGTGAGCGCGACGAGCGCGAAGTGCAGCTCGGCGACCTCCTCGGCCTGCGCGATCCCTTGCGCGCCGCGCCCGAACGCCGACCCGCCGCGCGTGAGCCGTTCGACGAGCGCCGCGGGGGCGCGCGCCCCGTCCTCGGCCGGCCGCCCGTCGAGCGGGCGCACGCGCACCTTGCCGGGTTGAGACTCACCGAGTCGGACGCTCGCCGGCTCGAGCTCGCGATAGACCTCGAGCGCGTCGTAGTAGTCGGAGAAGCCGAGATCTTCCATGCGGCCCTGACGCCACCGATAGGCGAGCTCCTCGAGCTCCGAGTCGAGCTCCGAGCGCGTGCCAACGAGCAGCCGACGCGCGAGGGTCTGATCGGCGCGGTACAGGCCGTCGATGAGACGAATGAAGGCGCGCGTCGACGTGCCTTCGCCCGGGTCCTCGTCGCTCTCCTGGCTGGGCTCGCCCACGATGGCCGTCGGTGCGCCCGTGACGTCGAGGACGAACAAGTTGTCGGGCGTCGGGTACAGCGTGCCGGCCGCCTCGTCGGGCGGCTCTTCGACCGACAGATCGTAGACGCGCGCGTGCTGGCGCACGAGGAGCGCGAACAGCTCGACGTCGATCCCGGCGACCCACTCGCCGATGGTCTCGTACGGCGCCTCGGCGAGCGCCTCGATCCACTCGCCCGCGCGCTCGGGCACGATCTGGTCGCGCTCCCACAGCGCGAAGTCGAGCGCGACCTGGACCTGCTCGGGGCGCGCGAGCCGCAGGATGTCGCCCGCGTCGCGCAGGCCGAGCTCGTGGATGACGTAATAGAGCTCGTCGCCCGGCAGCGCGCGGATGGCGCGCTCGGGATCGGGCCCCTCGAGCAGCGCGTCCGCGCGGCGCAGCTTGCGCCCGCGCCCGAGCTGCGCGCGGTAGCGGGACAACGCGACGACGTTGTCAGGCGCGGCGGGCGTGGTCTTCGATGAAGACGGCGGCTTCGTCGGTTTGGCGGGAGGCTTGGCGCGCGAGGGAGGTGCCATGACGACATCTATATACGCGGTAAGCTGGGCGCGCCCACATGCTGTCTAAGATCCTGCGCACGATTCGCGCGCACGCGCTCGTGCGGCCTGGCGAGACGGTGCTCGTCGCGGTGTCGGGCGGCCCGGACTCGATGGCGCTGCTGCACGCGCTGTGGGAGCTGGCGCCGCGGCTCGACGTCCGCCTCGAGGTCGCGACGATCGATCACGGGATGCGGGCCGAGGCGCGCGCCGAAGGCGAGCTCGTGCGCGCGCGCGCCGCGGCGCTCGAGCTGCCGTGGCACGGCCTGCGCGTCGACGTCGCGGGAGCGCGTCGCGGACGCGCATCGCTACAGGACGCCGCGCGCCGCGTTCGGCTCGCGGCGCTCGAGGAGCTCGCGGCGCGCAGGGGTTCGTCGCGCGTCGCGCTCGGTCACCAGGCCGACGACCAGGCCGAGACCGTGCTCTTCCGCGTCGTGCGCGGCACGGGCCTGCCAGGCCTCGCCGGCATCCCGTACGCGCGCGCGCCGTTCATCCGGCCATTGCTCGACGTCACGCGCGCCGAGGTCGCCCGCTACCTGAAGCGGCGGAGCATCCCGTTCGTCGACGATCCTTCGAACGCCGATCCGAGGTTCGCGCGCGCGCGCCTTCGTCATCGCCTGCTGCCGCTGCTCGCCGAAGAGAATCCGCGCGTGCGCGAGGCGCTCGTCGCGCTCGCCGCCGCGGCGCGAAACGCGGGCGCCTCGCGTGTGGATGCGCTGCCGGGCGACATCGGGCGCCGCGCGGCGGGCGTCGTCGAGGCGCTACGCGCGCGCGGCGGCACGGCCTCGGTCGACGTCGCGGGCCACCGCACGGTCGAGGTCGCGTACGGCCGCGTGCGGGTCACGCGGCGGCCCTACCCACGGGCCGCGCGCGCGCGCCCCGCGCCCGTGACGATCGCGGGACCGGGGACGTACGCGCTCGCGGGCGCGCGGATCTCGCTCGAAGCGCGCGCGGCCGACGACGCCGGCGTCACGTTCGACGCCGACGCGCTCGCGTGGCCGCTCGCGCTGCGCTCGCGTCGGCCGGGCGATCGCATGCGCCCGCGCGGCGGCCGCGGCAGCCGCAAGCTGTCCGATCTCCTCATCGACGCGAAGGTCGCGCGCGCTGCGCGTGACACGCTCCCCGTGTTGACGACCGCGGACGACGTCGTGCTCTTCGTGCCCGGTCTGCGGCCCGCGGAGCAGGGCCGACCCTCGAAAGGAACGACGCGGTTCCTGTCGGTCAGCGCCGTCGCGTCCGTTTCGCGTGTTGACCGTTGAGAAACATGCCGCCGCCGTCGAGACCGATGCACGCCCGCGACATCAAAGGAGTGTTTGACCCTCACCCGATTGGGGGCAATACTTTTTAAGTTCCCCCTTCGTCAGCCGTTGTGAGGGGGCCGAACCCGAAAGGACCTTCGAGTGCGCCAAAGTCATAAGACGTTCCTGCTCTGGATCATGCTGATCCTTCTCTTCCTCGTGGTTTGGCAGTTCCTGAGCAAGCAGGGGGCCGAAGATCGGCATCTCCTGTTCTCGACCTTCGTCCAGGACGTCGATTCGCACCCCGAGAAGTTCAAGGCCACGTCGGCGATTCAGATTCGCAAGACGGCCGAGAGCGCGGAGTTCAAGGGGCAGTACGCCACGGGCGAGACGTTCGTCACGACCGGCATCATGAGCGACAAGATGCTCGAGAAGCTGGACAAGTCGAAGCTGAACTACGAGGTCGTCAAGGACTCGGAGAACAACTTCTGGTCCCAGGTCTTGGTGACGTGGTTACCCATGTTGGTCTTGGTCATCGTCTTCTTGGTCTTCATGCGACAGCTCCAGGTGGGCGGCGGCAAGGCCATGAGCTTCGGCAAGTCGAAGGCGAAGCTGCTGTCGGAAAACCAGCGCAAGGTGACGTTCTCGGACGTCGCCGGCATAGAGGAGGCGAAGGACGAGGTCGAGGAGATCATCGCCTTCCTCAAAGACCCGAAGAAGTTCACCCGTCTGGGAGGCCGCATCCCCAAGGGCGTTCTCATGATGGGCTCGCCGGGCACGGGCAAGACGCTGCTCGCGCGCGCCATCGCGGGCGAGGCGGGCGTGCCGTTCTTCTCGATCTCGGGATCGGACTTCGTCGAGATGTTCGTGGGCGTCGGCGCGAGCCGCGTGCGCGACCTCTTCGAGCAGGGCAAGAAGAATGCTCCCTGCATCATCTTCATCGACGAGATCGACGCCGTGGGCCGCCACCGTGGCGCGGGCCTCGGCGGCGGTCACGACGAGCGCGAGCAGACGCTGAACCAGCTGCTCGTCGAGATGGACGGCTTCGAGTCGAACGACGGCGTCATCCTCATCGCGGCGACGAACCGCCCCGACGTCCTCGACCCCGCGCTCCTGCGGCCGGGCCGCTTCGACCGCCGCATCGTTGTTCCAAGGCCCGATGTCAGGGGTCGGTTGGGCATCCTCAAGGTGCACACGAAGAAGACACCGCTCAACGCGGGCGTCGAGCTCGAGACCATCGCGCGCGGCACGCCTGGTTTCTCTGGCGCCGATCTCGAGAACCTCGTCAACGAGGCGGCGCTGCTCGCGGCGCGCGCCGACAAGACGCAGCTCGAGATGTACGACTTCGAGATGGCGAAGGACAAGGTCCTCATGGGACCCGAGCGTCGTTCGCTCATCATCAGCGACGCCGACAAGCGCGTCACGGCCTACCACGAGGCGGGCCACGCCCTCGTCGGCAAGCTCGTCAAGCACGCCGACCCCGTCCACAAGGTCACGATCATCCCGCGCGGGCGGGCGCTCGGCCTCACGCAGCAGCTGCCGGTCGAGGATCGCCTCAATCTCACGAAGAACGGCGTCAACGATCAGATCGCGGTCGCCATGGGCGGTCGCGTCGCCGAGGAGCTGATCTTCGACCAGCTGACGACCGGCGCGTCGAACGACATCCAGCAGGCCACCGACATGGCCCGCAAGATGGTGTGCGACTGGGGCATGTCCGACAAGCTCGGGCCCTTGCACTTCGGGAAGCCGCAGGGCGAGGTCTTCCTCGGCCGCGACTTCAACGACAGCAGCAAGGACTACAGCGAGCAGACCGCCATCGAGATCGACTCCGAGGTGCGCACGATCGTGACGACGAACTACGATCGCGCGCGCAAGCTCGTCGTCGACAACCTCGACAAGCTCAAGGCGCTCGCCGAGGCGCTGCTCGAGTTCGAGACCGTGGACGGCGCGGAGATCGACACGATCTTCGCGGGCAAGCGGCTCGACCGCAAGCCGCCGCTCACGTCGCCGACGTCGCGCGCGGCGGCCGCCAAGGCCGCGGCCGACAAGGCAGCCGCGGCACGCCCCAGCATCTTCGCGTCGCCGCGTCCGATGCCGGATCCCGAAAAAGCCTAGCGCGGGGCCGCGCGTCGCGGTGGCTGCAAATCGTTGTTTGATCGTGGGCGTGCTCAACTGCACGCCCGACTCCTTCTTTGACGGGGGTCAGTTCGCCTCGCCACGCGACGCGATCGAGGCCGGCGTGCGCTTCGCGGGCGAGGGCGCCGACTGGATCGATGTCGGCGGCGAGTCGACGCGGCCGGGTGCGTCCACCGTGAGCGGAGATGACGAGCGAGCGCGCGTCATTCCAGTCATCGAGGGCCTTCGGTCGCGTCTGCGTGACGACGTGCTCATCTCGATCGACACCTACAAGGCCGAGACGGCGCGGGCCGCGCTGCGGGCGGGCGCGCGCGTCGTCAATGACATCTCGGGCGCGCTGCTCGACCCGCCGATCCTCGCGGCC
>DATAZS010000594.1:0-2752 GCA_036271915.1 Polyangia bacterium | reverse complement strand
CGAGGTGAGTCGAACACCTAACCCTCGGCTTCGAAGGCCGATGCTCTATCCAGTTGAGCTACGAGCGCATGCTTTTCGAGACGGGTACTTACGCCAAGAGGGGCGCCCTCGTCAACACCTCGGTGACCGGTTTCGAAACGGCGCCGCGGGCGGGCCGTCAGGGCTTCGCCGGCGCGGGCGCCGGTGCGACGTCCGCCGCTTGCGGCGGCTTCGGCAGCTTCGGCGTCTTGGACTTGGGGCGCGGCACGAAGACGGGGTGCAGCTCGCGGAAGATGCGGTCCTTCGCGAGGTACGGCTGGTTCTTCATGTCGACGGCGGCGACGCTCTCGAGGGCCGAGCGCAGCAGCACGAGGCGCGCGTGCGCGGCGTCGCCGCAAACAGGCGCGCCCGTCGCGGGCGCGCCCGCAGAACCCGGCGCCCCCGTGGCCGCGTGCTCGCACAGCGCGAGGGCCTGCGTCGCGGCGGCGAAGGCCGGCGCGCCCTCGAAGCGGTCGGCGTAGGCGATGGCGCGCAGGTGCTGCAGGCGGTAGTCAGCGGGGTGCGTCGCGACGAGCGGGCTCACCGTCGCGAGCGCCCAGTCGGGGCGATGGCCGTCCAGATAGATGTTCGCGAGCTCGATGGCGGCGTCGACCGAGTCGGGCTTGCCGGCCAGGATCGACTGCAGCTCTGCGACGCGATCGCGCAGCTCGGGGTCGACGGCCAGAGCCGCCTTCACCGTGGCGTCGGGTCGCGGCATGAGCAGCACTGTCGCGAGGAGCACGAGGACGATCAGATCGAGGATACGCGTGACGCGCATGCGAGTGTCATTCGTACCGCAGCGCCTCGATGGGGTCCAGGCGTGACGCGCGCAGCGCCGGATAAAACCCGAACAGCACGCCCACGATCGTCGAGAACGCGAACGACAGGCCGTAACTCTGCGCGCTCAGCAGCGCGGGCCAGCCCATGGCCGACGCCAGCACGCGCGCCGCGATCGTGCCGAGCGCCATGCCGATGGCTCCGCCTGACGCCGTGAGCAAGATCGCCTCGAGCAGGAACTGCAGCAGGATGTCGCGCCCGCGCGCGCCGATCGCCATGCGGATGCCGATCTCGCGCGTCCGCTCGGTCACGGACACCAGCATGATGTTCATGATGCCGATGCCGCCCACGACGAGCGACACGGCGGCGATGCTCGCGAGCAGCAGCGTCGTCGTGCGCGTCGTCTCCTCGGCGACCTTCGCGAACTCCGAGAGGTCGCGCACCTGCGGGTCCTCGGGATCGCCCTCGTTCGTGTGATGGCGCTGGCGCAGCAGCTCCTGCACGGCGTGCATCGCGGCCTGCGTCGTGTTCGCGCCCGTGGCCGACATCAGGATGCGCGACACGGTGTTGGTCTGCGCGCCGCCGTTGTTGAACAGCTTCCGCCGCACCGTCGTGTACGGCATGAGGATGACGTCGTCCTGATCCTGCCCCATCTGGTTCTGGCCCTTGACGGCCAGCACGCCCAGCACCTGACACGACAGCGTCCGCACGCGCACGAACTCGCCGATGGGATCGTCGCCGCCGAACAGTTGATCGACGACGGTCTTGCCCAGCACGCACACCTTCGCGCCCGACGCGATGTCTTGCCCCGTGAAGAACTCGCCCGTCGCGACCGACCAGCCGCGGATGTCCAGGTAGTCGGCCGTCGTGCCCGTGATCGACGTCGCCCAGTTCGCGCCGCCCCACACGACCTGGGCGTTCGTCGACATGAGCGGCGCGACCCAGCGCACCGTCGGGACGTTGTGCGCGATCGCGTCGACGTCGTCGTCGGTCAGCGCGGCCGACGCCGTCGACGCCGAGCCGCCGCGCACGCCGCCCACGTTCGAGGCGCCGCCCGACGCGATGAGCATGTTCGTCCCCATCGACGCGATCTGCGCGCTGACCTTCGCGGACGCGCCGCTGCCGATGGCGACCATCGTGATGAACGCGCCCACGCCGATGATGATGCCCAGCGCCGTGAGCAGCGCGCGCAGGCGGTGGCGCGAGAAGCCGCGCACCGACATGACGAACAGCGCCCACAGGCTCACGCGGGCCGCCCCCGCGGCGCGCGCACGGCGTCCGACTCGATGTGACCGTCACGAAAGACGATGACGCGCTTCGCGTAGGCGGCGATGTCGGGCTCGTGCGTGACGAGCACGATCGTGATGCCGCGCTCGGCGTTGAGGCGCGTGAGGATGCCCATGATCTCGTCGCTCGTCGTCGAGTCGAGGTTGCCCGTGGGCTCGTCGGCCAGCAGCAGGGGCGGCTCGCCCACGAGGGCGCGCGCGATGGCGACGCGCTGCTGTTGGCCGCCCGACAGCTGGTTCGGCATGTGGCCCGCGCGATCGGCGAGCCCCACGATGCCGAGCGCCGCCTCGGCGCGCGTCGCGCGCTCGCGCCCCGCGACGCCCGCGTAGGTGAGCGGCAGCTCGACGTTGTCCCGCGCGGTCGTGCGCGCGAGCAGGTTGAAGCCCTGGAACACGAAGCCGATCTTGTGGTTGCGGATGGCGGCGCGCTCGTCGCGATCGAGCGTCGACACGTCGACGCCGTCGAGGCGATAGGTGCCCGTCGTGGGCCGATCGAGGCAGCCCACCATGTTCATGAACGTCGACTTGCCCGAGCCCGACGCGCCCATGACGGCGACGAACTCGCCGGCCGCGACCTGCAGGCTCACGCCGCGCAGCGCGTGCACCGTGACGTCGCCCATGGCGTAGTCCTTCGGGAGCCCCTCGACCTCGATGAGCGCCACGCGTGCGCC
>DATAZS010000593.1:0-3490 GCA_036271915.1 Polyangia bacterium | reverse complement strand
CACTAGCGTCGGCTCTCGCGGTCTGGCGCTCAGAAGCGGTTGGTCAGGGCCAGGAACGTCATCTTGTCGTTGGTCTCGCGCAGGCGGCCGGCGAGGGTTCTCACGAAGCTCCACAGAAGGTCGTACGCGAGATCGCGATCGACGAACAGCAGATCCTCGAGATCCTCCTTACGGATGACGAAGAGGCGGCAGGCCTCGTGCGCGCGCGCGTCGGCGCTGCGCGGGAAGTCGTCGATGAGCGCCATCTCGCCGAAGTGGTTGCCGGCGCGCAGCACGGCGAGCGCCTCTTCTCCCATGCCCGGAACGGTTCGGCTGATGCGCACGGCGCCGCCGATGATGAGGTAGACCTTGTCGCCGACGGCTCCCTCTTTGAAGATGAGCGCGTCGGGCGCGTAGTCCTCCTCGAGCCCCAGCGTCGCGATGCGCCGCAGGTAGGTGGGCTGCAGCGCCGAGAACAGGCCGATCTTCGAGAGCAGCTCGATGGCCTTCTCGGGCGGGATCGACGTCTGCGACGTCGGGCCAGACAGCGCGTCGGCGGCACCGTTCGCCGCCGCCGGGCTCGCGAGCCGCACGCCTTCGCCGAGACTCTCCCCCAGATCGAAGTCCTCGCTCATGGCCGCATTATGCGAACGCCCCTCCGCGGACGCCAGCCCCTCAATGCGCGAGGAAGCGCTCGGCGTCGATCGCGGCCATGCAGCCCGTGCCGGCAGCCGTGATGGCCTGGCGGTAGACATGGTCGGCGACGTCGCCGCACGCGAACACGCCCGGGATCTTCGTAGCGGTCGAGCCCGGCTTCACGAGCAGGTAGCCGGCCGGGTCCATGTCGAGCTGGCCGCGGAACAGCTTCGAGTTCGGCTCGTGGCCGATCGCGACGAAGATGCCGCCGATGGGCCGCTCCGTGAGCGCGCCCGTGCGCGTGTCGCGCAGGCGCACGCCGCTCACGCCCGGCTTGGGCAGGCCGCCCAGGATCTCGTCGATGACGGTGTTCGTGAGGAACGCGATCTTCGGGTTGCGCTGCGCGCGCTCGAGCATGATCTTCGACGCACGGAAATCCTCGCGGCGGTGCACGATCGTTACCATGGGCGCGAAGCGCGTGAGGAACGTCGCCTCCTCCATGGCCGTGTCCCCGCCGCCCACGACGATGAGCTCGCGCCCGCGGAAGAGCGCGCCGTCGCACGTCGCGCAGGCCGAAAGGCCGTAGTTCATGAACTTCTCTTCGGACGGGATGCCGAGCCACTTCGCCGAGGCGCCCGTCGCGATGATCACGGTGTCGGCGTCGAGCTCGCCCTCGGTCGACGTTATGTGAAACGGCCGCTTCGCGAGGAGATCTACAGCCGTGACGTCGGCCGTCACGATCTTCGTGCCGAAGCGCGCGCCCTGCGCCTTGAACAGCTCCATGAGCTCGGGCCCCTGCACGCCGTGCGGGAAGCCCGGGAAGTTCTCGACCTCCGTCGTGATCATGAGCTGCCCGCCCGGCAGCGTGAGCGGCTCGATCGTCGCGCCGCCGCCCTCGAACATGACGGGCTCGAGGTTGGCGCGGCCCGCGTAGATGGCGGCCGTGTAGCCGGCGGGACCGGAGCCGATGATCGCGACCTTGGTGTGCTTGGGCAGGGACATGCTTCGTTTTAACCTTTTCTCGTCTTGCGTGTGTTGGATGGTGCCGAGGGTCGCTTTGGTTTCACGGCGCGGCGCCAGACGCCGCTGCGGCCGCCGCTCTTCTCTTCGAGACGCACGGCGCCGATCTCGACGCCGCGCTCGACGCTCTTCACCATGTCGTAGATCGTGAGGGCGGCCACCGTGGCGCCCACGAGGGCCTCCATCTCGACGCCCGTGCGATCGACGGCGTCGACGGTGACCTCGACGCGCACGCCCGGCAGGCGATCGTCGAGCGTGAAGGCGACGTTCGTGCCCACGACGCGCACGGGGTGGCACAGGGGAATGAGCTCCGCTGTTCGCTTGCACGCCATGATGGCGGCGAGGCGCGCCGTCGCGAGGACGTCGCCCTTCTTCGAGTCTTTCTTCGATCTTTTCTCCGACGCGCTCGACGCCACGAGCGCGAGCGTGGCGGCGCTCATGCGCACGTGGGCGCTCGCGACGGCGCGGCGCGCGGTCTCGGGCTTTTCGCCCACGCCGACCATGCGCGCTGCGCCTCGTTCGTCCAAGTGAGGCAAGGCGTTCGGCGCCCGCTTCATGGCAGCTTCCTATCACGCCGGACGCCCCCACCGCACGGCGGGTCGCAAATCGCGCGCGACCGCGCGATCGGTGTTTGCGCCGCGGGGCCCGCCCGCTTAGCATCCCGGCCGTCATGAACGAGCCTGTCACCGCCGCAGAAGGCGCGCCCGCGCCGGCGGTCGAGCGCGCGAGCGGCGGCAGCTTCTTCGATCGCTTCACCGAGCGACAGATGACGATCTTCGTCATCCTCTTCGGCCTGCTGCTCTACGTGCCGTTCGCGGGCAGCTACGGCCTGTACGACCCCTGGGAGACGCACTACTCCGAGGTCGCGCGCCAGATGATGGTGCGCCACGACTTCATCAGCCTCTGGTGGCCGGGCGCGCCCATCGACGCCGACCACTTCTGGTCGAAGCCCGTGCTGTCGTTCTGGATCATGTGCCTGTCGATGACGCTGTTCGGCCTGGGCGGGCACCCCGCGCCAGGCACGATGGCGCTGTCGTCGCGCGCCGAGTGGGCCGTGCGCCTGCCCTTCTGCCTCATGGGCGTGCTCGGCATCTACGCCGTCTACCTGTGCGTCTCGCGCTTCGTGAGCCGGCGCGCCGGCGTCATCGCCGCCGTCGTCGCGGCGACGTCGCCGCTGTACAGCCTCGTCTCCCGGCAAGCCATGACGGACATGGCGTTCGTCGGGCCCATGACGATGGCGCTCGCGCTCGGCGCGCTCGCGCTCTTCGACGATGAGGACGCCGTGCTCGAGCGTCGCGAGATCGAGATCGCGGGACGCACGCTGTCGTGGCCGCACCACGGGCTCTTCTACACGGCGATCGCGCTTTTCGTTTGCTCGACGCTGCCCCAGCTCGTCGTGAACTCGATCCAATTGCAGTGGCACGTGCCGCTCGGCCGCGGCTTCGTCGTGCCGGGCGCCGTCGTCATGATCCCGTACGAGGCGGGCTTCATCGCGTTCCTGCTGCTCGCGGCACGCGTGCGCTACAAGGCGCCGCTCTACCTCTTCATCGCGGCGACGCTGTGCGGCCTCGCGACGCTCGCCAAGGGCATCGCCGGCCTCGGGCTCCCCGTCATCGTGTTCCTCGCGTACCTCGGCTTCACCTGGAACTGGAAGCGTCTGTCACGCGCGCAGCTGCTGTACGGCGTGCTCGTCGCGCTGCTGGGCGTCGCCGTCGTCGCCGTGCCGTGGCACCAGGCGATGCTCATCATCCACGGCAAGCCGTTCTGGGACGAGCTCTACGGCGACAACCACTGGCGGCGGTTGGTGGTCGGGCGCCACGGCGATCGCGGGACGTTCGAATACTTCCTGCGCGAG
>DATAZS010000592.1:0-13481 GCA_036271915.1 Polyangia bacterium | reverse complement strand
CGAGGGTGTCGGCATCGCTGTTGTTGGGGCACATCATGTTGCCCGGCGCGCGTCCCATCGTGAGGAGATCGATCTCCTTGGCGGTTGGATACGTCGTCTTGATGTTCGTGAGCACCTTCTCGAGCAGCGCTTGGATCGTCGGCTGGTCGTGCTTCGTGTCGGGGCTGAAGCCGACGAAGAGCACGCGATCCGGGCTGGTCGCGTCCGTCGCGCACGCGTTCTGGGTCGGGAGCTTCCAGACGCCGTTCGCCGGATCGGCCCACTTCTCGACGTAGGAGTACTTCTGCAACTTGCCTTCCCATTTCGTCGCGTCGATGCCGTCCTGCTGCAGGAACGTCTTCGTGGCGCCGCCGGGGTTGGTTCCGTTGAACCACTGGCTCGTCGTGAACAAGCCGAGCACCATTGTGCACGTGAAGGGACCCGCGGACGGTCCGCCGCCGTCCTGCCCGCCGTCGGAGCCGACTTCCGCCGCGCTTGCGTCGGCTGACGATCCGGCCGCGCCCGCGACGTCGCCCGCGGTGCCGTTGCCGCCGGTCGAGCCGCCCGCACCGCCCGCGCCCGCGCCCGCGGTGCCCTGGCCACCGAGTCCCCCAGCTTCGCCATTGCTGCCGGCTTGAGCGCTGCCACCCTGGCCACCACCGCCGGTCTGCGCGATCCCCCCTTGCCCGCCGCCGCCACCGCGGCCACTCGTCGCGCCGGAGCACCCGGCCGAAAGGAACAAAGAAAGGACCAGCTTGGATGTGAGCGAATCTGCCTTCACGCTGCGCCTCCTGACGGCTAGACGGCCCGGATCAGGGGCAACCATAGACGCGTAAACGCGCCTCGTGAGGCGGAAGGAAGGCGCCCGATGCACCCAGATCGGCGGCCTCGACCCAACCTGGAGTCGGATCCACCGACCCGTCCGCGAACGTTTGCTCGATGAGTGCGTGATCGCTCGGCCATATAGCGGCGGGCGACCCTGCGACGCGCCCACGAGGAGTCACGATGAGTCACACGAAGGCGCGCTTCACGCTGATGACGGCGGCCGCATTGGGGATCTGCGCGTGCGACGCGTCGACCGGGCGGATCTCGGGCGCAGGCAACGACGCGGGAGCGACGACGCCGACGGGAGTGATGTCGACGGGCGCCGCAGGTGCCGCGCCCGCGGGGCGCGTTCTCGGCACCGGTTCAGGCGGCGGAGCTGGTGGCGCGAGCGAAGGCGGCGCCGGCGCGAGCGTCGACTCGGGCGCGGCCGGCGCGCCTGCGAGCGATCCAAGCGATCACGCCGGCGACGCGGGCACGCGCGACGACGCGGGCGCGACGACGGTCGTCCCAGCGCCTTCGTGCAGCCACGGCCTGCCCGCGAGCATCGCCGACCTCGCCGCGAAGTCGAGCGACGACACGACGTCCACCAACACGCCGCTCGGGCGCCGCTACGACGCCGTCGCGAATCACGTCGCGACGACGCAGGAGCTCGCGTTCCTGCACGACGCACACGCCCAGCCCGTCATCCCTGGATCGACGTCTGGTCTGCAATGGAAGGCCGCGACCGTGACGCTGTATCCCTCGGCGTCGGTTCCCTTGCCCGCCGACGTCAACCAGCACGCGATCGGCAACTGCGACGGCGACACGGCCTTCGCGAGCCTCGCTTACCTGTCCGCCTCGTTCATTCAACGCATCATCACCGACAACCACGACGGCACGTTCACCGTCGCCATGTACGATCCCAAGGGCCAGCGGCTCGCCGTGAGCCTCGACGCGCAATTTCTCTTCGACGGCGGCGGCAACATCGGCGAGGTCTCGGGCAAGGGCGGCGTCGCGGATTGGGCGACCGTGCTCGAGAAGGCCACGATGAAGTACATCCAGGTCTTCCCCGTCGTCGGTGACATCGGCGGCATCGGCTCCGAGCACCAGACGCCCATGTTCACGGGCGCGGGCGGCAGCGTGGCGTTCGATCGCGGCGCGCTCGCGCCGGCCGAGCTCACGCGCGTCGTGAAGGCGGTGCTGGCCGCCGGCAAGATCGTGAGCGGTGGCTTCGGCATCGAGAACAAGGCCCTCGCCAACGGGTTCGAGACCGTGACCGCGCACGGCTATGCCGTGCTGCCGCCCAAGACCGACGCGTTCATGATCGCGATGCGCAACCCGTGGGGCGTCGAGCCCACGGCGAAGGGATACGACGGCAGCACCGACGGCGTGATGGACATTCCCCCGGCCACGGACTGGGCCGCCACGATCGATCTGCGGGTCATCGACCCGGGCGACGCGTGCGGGTCGGGCGTGACGGCGCCGTACGTGCCCCCCGCCGCGGCGACGCGAGCGCGTGAAGTGAACATCGGCGAGCCCCACGCGCGCGCGCTGCCGTAGCCGAGCGATCTGTCTCTTCGACGCGCGCTTGTAGACCCTGCGTCCGCCGTCCGATCCTGGTCTACGATGGCGTCGGATGAGACGCGCGGTCCTCGTCATCATGTTGCTCGCGACGTTCGCGAGCTGCCGTCGTCAGTCAGCCGAAGAGCCGGGCGCGCCGGCCGTCGCGCGGGGCCCCGCGCCGCAGCCGCTCGCGCTCCCAGACACGCTCGCAGGTTTCGCGGGCGGGCCGATCCAGCACGGGGCCACGTGGGTTCGGCGCACCTATGCGCACGGCGCGACCCTCGTCGACACGACGCTCGCGATGGCGCAGCAGCCGCCGGGCGGGTTCGAAGGGTGGGTCACGATGAGCCGCGCCGGCTACCCGCAGGCGACGCTCGCCGCACCACCCGGTGACGTCAACGGCTTCTATCAGTGCACGGGCGGCCCGCCGCCTAGCTGCGACCTGCTGATCCAGATGCGCTCGGGGATTCACCTCGAGCTGCGCGGCGGCGGCTCGTCGAGCCGCGCCGACGTCGACGCGCTCGCGGGCGCGATGCCGCTCGCCGCGTGGGGCGCGGGCGCGATCGACGATCCGCCGCACTGACGCGCGCCGCGTTCCCGCCGCCTCAGAAGGCGTAGCCGAGGCCCATTCGAGCGACCGCCGCCCAGTCCCCCACCTTGGCGGCCGGAGCGCAGTTTCCCACGACACACGACGACGGAACGATCGACGACGTGCGATCGACGAGCGGCGTCTCTGCGCCGATCGCGTAGAGGAGCGAGAAGCCGCCCTTGGTGTGCAACGAGTATCCGACCTGGACCTCGCCGTGCCAGAGCGTTCCGTAGGCGCCGCCCTCCGACAGGCGAGGACCCGCGGCGAGGAAGAAGGAGTTGTAGCCGCGTTGATCGACGGGCAACTGAAACCGCACGCGCGTCGCGACGTCGAGCCAAGGGTCTAGCCGGACCTCGGCCGTCTTCGTGGGCGCGACCGCGGACAGACCCTTCGCGATGCTCGCGTCGACAGCCAGATACCGGCCGAAGTGTCGCTCGAGCCCGACGCCGAACGAGGCATACGCCGGCACGCTCGTGAACGAGAAGCTTCCCTCCGCCGTGACGGCCCACGGCCGCTCGACGACGACGGGCGGCGCCGGCACCGCCGTCGCGACCTCGGTCGCGCTCGCGACGCGTGTCATCGCCGACACGCAGATACAGATCATTGTGAGCTTGGTCTTCATGAGAGGACGAACGTACAAACGCGGTGCCAAACCTACGACCGCCAAGATCGGCCAACCTCTCGTGGAACGTCGAACACTGCGTCCATTCTTGAACACCCGGACCACCCACGTTGACGGCGTGGGCGTCGAGGGGGACTATCGGGCTTCGATGAGGACGGGACGTCGATGGTTGGGAAGCGCCGCCGTCTTCGCGCTGCTCGCGACCTGCGGCTCGCCGGCGCCGAAGGGTTCTGGCGGCGGGGCAGGCGCCGGCGTCGCAGGCGCGAATGGCGCCGCCGGCGGGAAGGTGGGTTCGACGGGCGCCGCGGGCGCGTCGGACGCCGGTGTCGATGTGCCCGTCGGCGGAGGCACGGCGGGGACCTCGTCCGGTGGCTCGGCGGGCAGCATGGCGTCCGCGGGCGCGGTCGGAACGTCGACGGCTGGCAACGACGGCGGCGCGACGATTCAGGCGGCGTCCGTCGTCACGCAACACAACGATCTCGGCCGCACGGGCCTCAACCCGAACGAGACGATCCTTTCGCCGACGAACGTCGACGCCACACACTTCGGCAAGAAGTTCGCTCAACCGGTCGACGGATGGATCTACGCGCAGCCGCTGCTCGTGCCGCAGGTCGCGATCCCCAACATGGGCACGCACGACGTGGTCTACGTCGCGACCGAGAACAACTCCGTCTATGCGTTCGACGCGAACACCAAACAGCCCGCGCTGTGGCACGTGAGCTTCCTCGCCGCCGGTGTCACCGCGGTGCCCGCGCCCGACACGAACGAAACCACGATCGCGCCAGAGGTCGGCATCACCGGTACGCCCGTGATCGATCTCGCGTCGAGCACGCTCTACGTCGTGTCGGAGACGAAGACCACGGCGGGCCCTGCGTACGCGTACCACCTGCACGCGCTCGATCTCGCGACGGGCGCCGAGAAGCTGGGCGGACCCGTCGTCATCACGGGCGGCGTCGCCGGCACCGCGCCCGACGCCGTCGGCGGCACGGTGACGCTGAGCCCTCTTCACGGTGGTCAGCGCGCGGGGCTCGCGCTCTTCGGCGGTGTCCTTTACATCCCGTTCGCGGGCCACGGCGATCGCTTCCAGTACTGGCACGGCTGGGTCTTCGGCTACGACGCGACGACGCTCGCGCAAAAGTTCGTCTACTGCTCGACGCCCGACGCCAACGAAGGCGCGATCTGGCAATCGGGCGCGGGCGTCGCCGTCGACGCGACGGGCAGCATGTACGTCGAGACCGGCAACGGTTCGTTCGACGGCATGAGCGGCGGTCGCGACCTGGCCATGAGCGTCATCAAGCTGAGCACCGCCGGCAAGCTCGTCGACTGGTTCGCGCCTTACAACGCCGTGGCGCTGTCGGCCGCGGACGTCGACCTGGGCTCGGCCGGTCCCATGCTGCTGCCCGATCAGGCGGGCGCGCACCCGCACCTCATGATCGGCACGGGGAAGCCCGGCTACCTGTACCTGCTCGATCGCGATCAGATGGGTCACTTCAACGCGGGCGGCGACACCCAGATCGTCCAGAAGGTCGTCGTTCACGTGAACTCGGACCAAGACTCCGTGGGCGTCTTCGCGACGCCCGTCTACTTCAACGGACGCGTGTACGTCAGCGCCGTCCAAGACGGGATCAAGGCCTTCAGCCTCACGGCGGGCGCGCTCTCCGCGACGCCCGTCTCGCAGACGAGCCGCACGTTCGCGAACCAGACCCATCTGTCCGTATCGTCGAACGGCACGTCCGGTGGCATCGTGTGGACGATGCTGGCCGACGGCTTTCAGCCCACGCACGCGGCCGTGCTGTACGCCTTCGACGCGAGCGACCTCACGAAGGAGCTCTACGACAGCACGCAGGCGCCCGCGATGCGCGACGCGGCTGGTCCCTCGAGCAAGTTCCTCGTGCCGACCGTCGCCAACGGTCACGTCTACGTCGCGACGCAGACCGAGCTCGACGTCTACGGCGAGCTCTAGCGCGCGCGCACACGAAACGGCGCGGCAATTTGTCGCAGGCCCTGTCGCACTGGCAGCCCCGCGAACAGCTCGATGCCAAACACGCCGATCAACGTGGCGCCGATCGTCGACGCGGCGACCTCGCCCGTCGCCGTCGAGGCGGGCGCTTCGATCGACGCGGGCGTCGCCGCGATCGACGCGGGGAACGACGTCATCGTGCCGGCGACCGACGCGGGCGCCGCCGATCGCGCGCCGATCCCGTCGTGCGCCACCCTCGCCGCCGCGGGCGCACCCACTCAGCTCGGCAGCTTTCAATGGATGTACGGGGTCGGCCCCGCAGGCGACCTGTACAACCGCCCGTACGACACCGTTACGCTCGAGAACGGCTGTCAGCTGACGTACCAGGCCGGAACATCGACGCGGACGGTGACCCTGAACGGTGCCGACTGCGCGGCGGCGCGCGCGTGGGCGACGAACGCGCGCTTCCTCGACGTGCTGAGCACGGGCGACGACTGCCCTTACGGAATTGGGAACCCCGACGATCTCTTCGAGGTCAACCTCACCGACGGCACGATGGATTGGCGCAAGACTTACCTCTGTCCCGAGCCCACGCTCGACGCCGTACGCGCTTGCGTGAACGCGCTCGTCGCGCGCTCGTTCCCGTAACCGCGGTTCAGCCCGCGCTCGCCGAGCGTCGAAGGACGGGCAGCTTGCGCTTGAGGATCTCCGCCTCGACGCGATCGAGCTCCTCGATGAGCGCGGCTCCGAAGACTGCGGTGATGGCGTCGCGCGCGACGCGATAGACGCTGGGCCCTTCGTCGTTGGCGCACGAGTAGCGATCGAAGTCGGGGCTGAGGCCGAGGTGCCGCCCGATGTGCGAGACGGGATACAGCATGCACACGCTCGGCTTGATCTCCGCGGGATCGAACCCGTGCACCATCGCCGCGCGGTGAAGGCCGCAGCCGCGCGGCCCCGTGTGCTCGAGGAAGCGGCAGCCCGACGACTCGTCGTCGAGCTCGACGGTGCCGGTCCGCAGGATGATGCCCTCCGGCACGCCGGGATCGAGCTCCGGATCGCGTTCGTCGAACCAGGTCGTGGGCTGTTGCCACTCCGCCTTCATGACGGATCCGATCTCGGCGGCCCGCCGCAAAATCGCCGCCTTCTCTGGAATCAGCACGTCCGCGCCGTGCTGGCAGCAGGCGTCGTTCCGCTGAACGTCGCCCTCATCCCGGCAGCGGCAGCTGTGGGTCATGCAGTCGGGCGCGAACGTCATCGTGAAGATGTCGACCTCGACGACTGAAATTCGCGGGTGATTGATCTGGCGTTCGACCGGCGTCGCACCCGTCGGCCGCGCGTGAAGCTCGCTTGCGTCCATGTTCGCTCTGCATGTTCGTCGGTGACGGCGCAGAGCACAAGCGCTTCGAAGAAGTCGACCGCCGCTCAGAAGGTCGGCGTCGCGACGTGGACGGACAGCGTGTGCGCCGCGTTGCCCGACACCCACGCGACGGCGCCCGCGTTCGGTCCGCCCGCGAAGCGGAAGAGCGGCGCCGAGTCGACGAACTCGACGCCCGAGATCGCGGCCGGCGCGACGACGGTCTTCAGCGACGCGTCGAGCACGGCCGCGTACCAGTCGAGCTCGTGCTTCTTCGTGCTGTCCCACAGCGCGTACGTCACGAGCACGTCGGCGCCGAACCGCTCGAGCTTCGGCATCGTCGCGTTGACCGTGCCCTTGTTCGTCGTGAGCCAGACCGCGCCCGTGAGGTCGGCCTTGCCCGTCGCACCGTCGGCGTAGACGAGCCGCACGTCGCGCGCGCCGCGGCTGTCCGACGTCGTGTGGACCATCAAGAAGCGCCCGTCCGCCATGCGCACGAACTGCCCCGTCTGCGCGTTCGTGTCGTTGTCGCCCTCGCTGCCCGCGACGGACCAGTACCCTTCGTCGAAGTCGGTGGCGTTCTTGCCCGTGTAGTTCTTGAGCGTCCACTTGCTGAGGCCGAGCTGGCGCGGAAACGCGTCGCCGTGGCCCAGGGTGTAGTAGTCGCCGCCGTCGACGAGCAGGCGCTGGTTGAAGTTGTGCGAGTACCACCAGCCCGCGCCGAAGTGGATGACGTCGCTGCCCGCGGGCGGCAGCACGGCGCCCGTCGCGGGATCGAGCAGGCGAAAGAAGCCGGCCTGGTGGCGCGTCGGCGTCCACAGCATCGAGTGGCCGAGGTAGATCGCGATCTTCTGGTTCGTCGGATCGAAGGCCAGCACGCCGCTCGCGGCTCCGCCCGGATCGCCGAGCGTCGCGTCTACGCTCTGATCCTTGTCGCCGAACACGAGCGTGTCCCACGCCGTCGCGCCGGCGGCGAGCTTCACGACGTGCAACTCGTTGCCGTTGATGTTGTTGGGATCGCCCGCCGTCGTCGTCTTGAACGGATGGTCCTTGTTGTAGGCGAGGTAGACCGCGCCCGCGGCGTCCTCGGCGAAGCCGAGCAGCTTGTACGACTTCACGCCCGTCGCCGTCGTCGTCGACGTAGCGAGCGCGGCGTCGATGTGGGTGACGTTGATCATCGCGGGCGCGGGCACGGCCCACGGCGCGCTCTTGCCGTCCGCGTAGTCGAGCCACGCGACGTCGAGCGAGCCGTCAGCGTGCGCCGCCACGGTGATCTGCGCGTGGACGCCGAAGTTGGCGACGGGCGTCGGCGGGATGAAGCCGTCGTTGAAGTAGTCGTCGGCGACGTTGAACACCGTCCCCTTCCCGTCGACGGCGAAGTCGTGGTTCGCGAGGGTCACGCCTTTTATCGGACCGGTCGGGCCGATCATCGTGGTCCCGGCCGCGCCAGCGACTCCCGAGCCCGCGGCGCCAGCGCCAATGGTGCCTGCTGCGCCCCCGCCTGCGGTTCCCACCGAGCCGGCCGAGCCCGTGCCGCCCGACGTGCCGGCCGACGACGAACCGGCGGCGCCTCCACCGGTGCGCCCCGCCGCGCCTCCGCTCGCGCCCGCCGTCGCGGCGCCCGAGCCGCTCGTTCCCGGCGCGCCCGTGGACACCGTGCCGGTGCCGCACCCGGCCAAGGCGGCCGCAAGAGCCAGCGCCCAGGCAGACGAGGACGTCCGCGTCACGACGCTCTTCACGACAGTTCCCATAGAACGGTACGTGGCCAGCGTTGGGCGATTTCATTAAATGATCTGACGGCGTGCGCTAGCGCGCCTCGCGGCGCGGGTGGTAGCGACGCCACACGGAGAGGCGCAGCGCCTCGCCGAGGTTCGCGGCCATGTCTTCTCCACCTGGCGACGACGGCGCGCGACGCCACGGGGCCTCGGGCGCGGCCGAGAGGATCACGCCGCGCCCCAGGCGCTCGAGCTCGAAGTCCACGGCCTCGACGGCCGCCTCGAGGCGAGAGAAGCGCTCCATGGCGCGGCCGTCCATGACGACCTCCCAGCACTTGCCGCGCGCCGCGCGCCGCACGACGAGCACCTCGCTGACGCGGCCCGCGCGCTGGTAGTGCAGGCCGACGCCGTGGCGGCCCAGCGAGAACCACGCGTGGCTCGAGATCGCGCGCACGTCCTCGTGCGCGCGCAGCGTGAGCGGATCGAAGCTCGCGGCGCGATCTTGGATCTCGGCGAGCGTGACGGCGCCCGCCTCGAGCTCGAAGCCCGGGCGATCGAACTCGATGCGCAACCACTCGCGGCGCGCCTCGTTGGCGTCGCCGCCGCGCAGATCCAGATCGCGCGGCGTGCCGAACAGCGACGGCAACGTGCACAGGCTCAGCTCCGTGAGATCGACGAAATCCAAGATGAGGCAGTCGGCCTTGCCGGGAAAAAGGCGCGTGCCGCGGCCCACGCATTGCGCGTACAAACCCTCCGATCGCGTGGGCCGCGCCATGGCGACGCAAGACACGCCCGGATCGTCGAAGCCCTCCGTCAGCACACCCACGTTCGTGAGGACCTGGACGCGCCCCTCGCGAAAGTCGGCCAGCGCCCGCGCGCGCGCCTCGCGCGGCATGGCGCCGTGGACGATGCCCGCCGTGACGCCGAGCGCGTTCAACGCGTGGGCCAGGTGGCGCGCGTGGTTCACCGTCACACAGAACGCGATCGTGCGCCGATCGCGCGCGAGCTCCTGGATCGAGCGCGCGACGAGCGCGTTGCGCTCCTCGATGTCGACGGCCTCGGCCAGCTGCTCCTCGTCGAAGTCGAGCCCCGTCAATGTGGATGACAGCTGGCGCAGGTCCGCCCCGGTCGAGATGCGGTAACCGCGCAGCGGCGCGAGGAAGCCGTCGTCGATGAGCTCGGGCAGCGCGCGCGAGTAGACGATCTCCTCGAAGACGTCGTCGAGGCCCTGCCCGTCGCCGCGCGAGGTCGTCGCCGTGAAGCCGAGCAGCGTCCCCGTGAACGCGGGCTCGAAGACGCCGAGCTGGCGCAGCACGCGCAGGTTGTCGTCGGCCGCCGCGTGGTGGCACTCGTCATAGATGATGAGCCCGACGTCGCGCCCGCGCATGACGCGCGCGAGGCGCTCCTCGTGCAGCGAGCGGATCGAGCACACGAGCACGTGGGCAGACGGTGAAGCCCGCAGCGCGCCGCGCTCGATGGCGACGACGGCCGCGCCTCCCAGCGCGCGCTCGAGCTTTTCGCGCGCCTGCGTCAGCAGTTCCTCGCGGTGCGCGAGCACGAGGACCTGCCGCTTCGCGAGCCGCGCGAGGTGCGAGAAGATCACCGTCTTGCCGGCGCCCGTCGGCAGGTGGACGAGCAGCCGGCGCTTCCCCGCGCGGCGCGCCGCGAGCACGGCCTCGACGGCGGCGCGCTGATAGGGACGAAGATCGGGACGAAGATCGGAGGGGGCGCTCGTCGACAACGCGGACGTCATACCTTCACATCGGCTGCGCCCGCGATCAGGTTCCGCAGAAAGTTCGGTACGCGCTCTGATCGGCGGCCGGCGGCTCCGCGAGGTGGGCGCGCTGCGGCTGGTCGTCGTAGGGACTCGCGAACACGTCGGCGAGCACCTCGAAGGGCGCGAAGTCGCCGCGGCGAACGGCGGCGTCGATGGCCTCTTCGACGCGGTGGTTGCGGGGGATGAAGGCGGGATTGGCGCGCTTCATCTCGGACCCTTGTTGCGCGGGCGTGCGCGACTCCGTGGCCGACCGGCGGCGCCACGCCTCGGCCCAGGTGCGAAAGGCCTCGGGATCGTCGAAAAGCGGCAGGATGGCCGCGTCGGCGGAGGGGTCGGCGGCGCAGGCGCACAGGCGGCGGAAGAACAGCGTGTGGTCGACGTGATTCTGCGCGAGCCGGTCGAGCAGATCGTGGGCGAGCGTGCGATCGTCGGGATCCTCGTGCCTGAGGCCGAGCTTCGCGCGCAGGACGCGCAGGTGCGCGGCCTCGAAGAGCGCGGGGAACCGATCGAGGCGCTCGGTCGCGAGACGGACCGCCGTCGCCTCGTCGTCCGAGAGGACCCCGAGCAACGCCTCCGCGAGGCGCGTCATGTTCCAGTGCGCGATGCGCGGCTGGTTCGCGAAGGCATAGCGGCCCCGATGATCGATCGAGCTGAACGTGCGGCGCGGATCGTACGCGTCGAGGAACGCGCAGGGTCCGTAGTCGAGCGTCTCGCCCGAGATCGCCGTGTTGTCGGTGTTCATGACGCCGTGGACGAAGCCGACGCCCAGCCAGCGCGCGACGAGCCGCGCCTGCGCGTCGATGACCTGCTCGAGCAGCGCAAGCGCGTCGTTGCCGCTGTCGGCGGCGTCCGGGTAGTGGCGCGCGAGCGCGTGGGCCGTGAGCGCGACGAGCGCCTCTCGATCGCCGCGCGACGCGAAGAATTCGAACGTGCCCACGCGGAGGTGGCTCGCGGCGACGCGCGTGAGGATGGCGCCCGGCAGCGCCTCCTCGCGATGGACGCGCTCGCCCGTCGTCGCGACGGCGAGGGCGCGCGTCGTGGGGATGCCCAGCGCCGCCATGGCCTCGCTCACGAGATACTCGCGCAGCACGGGCCCGAGCGCGGCGCGGCCGTCGCCGTTGCGCGAGAACGGCGTGCGCCCGGAGCCCTTGAGCTGCACGTCGCGCCGCACGCCATCGACGCCGACGACCTCGCCGAGCAGGATGGCGCGACCGTCGCCGAGCTGCGGGACGAAGCCGCCAAACTGATGACCGGCGTAGGCGAGCGCGAGCGGCTCCGCGCCGGCCGGGATCTCGTTGCCGACGAGCAGCGCCGCGCCCGCGCTGGACGCGAGGCGCTCCGCGCTCACGCCGAGCAGCGCCGCGAGCGACTGGTTCACCTTCACGACGCGCGGGTCACCGACCTTCGTGGGCAGGACGCGCGCGTAGAAGCGATCGGGCAGCCGCGCATAGCTATTGTTGAAGGCGAACATGTCGAACGTCGACTCTGACACGCGCGCGGCTCCCGGGCGGACGTATCTAGGCGGCTTCGAGCGCTCGCGTGAGCGCCGCGAGCTCGGCGGTGGCGTCCCGCGAGAAGCGCCGGTCCGCGCGCCCGAACCAGTAACGCGCGTTGTCGACGTCACCCTCCTGAAGGTGAACGACGGCGTGCGCCCAGCACGCGAGCGGCGTCTCGTCACCGTGCACGATGTCGTGCGCCGCTTGCCACCGGCCGTGCGCGAGGTGATCGAGCGCCGCCGTCAGCGACATTGGCTCCTGCATCGCGCCGATGATGCCACGTCAGCGACCCTTCGACGGCGCGGCGACGGGCGCGAGGCCTCGCGCCGCCATCTCCGAGTAGATGATGAAGCGGAACGGGTTGGTCTGCGCGTAGATGTCGAGCCCGTCGCCGTTCGATTTCCAGTAGCCGGCTTGCTGGGCGTAGAGGCGCGGCAGGAACGTGTCGCGCGCCACGAGGTACGGCTGCACGGCGGCGGGCGCGGCACGCAGCGAGTCGGGCAGAATCATCGTGCAGCAGCTCGGCGAGCGGTCGCGCAGCCCGGGCATGGCGCCCATCGTGAACACGGCTGGCGCACGCGCACCGCATGTTCGCGACATCACCCGACAAGCTACCCGCCATCGTGCCCGCGACGCTGACGTCGCTGCTGACGCAGGCCGCGCTGCGGACGCCCAACAAGAAGCGGAAGTAGAGGAAGTAACGCTCGTCCCGAGAAATCTATTGACGGGTTTGAGCCACCAAGTCACCTTGATTACGTAATGTTGTTCGCGCCCCAAACAATGATTGGCACGTCGCGCGCTGCGTTCGCGCGCGTCGAGTCTCGTTCGTTTGGCAGCGAAGCGCGCCAGTGGCGCGGCCTCGCGTTCAACTGGCGCGCCTATCGCGACACCTGGAGGCTTACGTCGTAACGAGCTAAGAGCTCAGTTCATGCGAAGGCCGCCCAGGGGAAACCTCGGCGGCCTTTTTTGCGTTCTGGAGGCCAATCATGGAACCGGGAAGCTCTGACAGCTCCCCCAACGAGACACGTGTATCCGCGGACTGCGTGCCGACGCTCGAGGTCGTCATCCTCATCGGCCTACAGGGCGCGGGAAAGTCCACCTTTCGCGGTCAGCGGTTCGTCGAGACCCACGCCGTCGTCAGCAAGGATCTGCTTCGCAATCACCGCCGGCCCGAACGGCAGCAGCAGTGGCGCGTCACGGCGGCGCTCGCGTCCGGACTGTCGGTCGTCGTCGATGACACACACTCGTCCGTTCAGGAGCGCGCGGGCATCATCGCGACGGCGCGCGCGTGCGGCGCGCGGGTCGTCGGCTACTTCTTCGAGAGCCCGCTGCACGAGTGCGCCGCGCGGAACGAGCGGCGCCCCGAGCGCACGAGAGCGTCCGACGTCGGCCTGCTCGCGGCGGCGCGACGACTGGTCGCGCCTTCCAAGGCCGAAGGCTTCGCCGAGCTCCTCACGGTTCGCACGCTGCCCGACCTTCGGTTCGACGTCGTGCCCTTCGCGCGCTTCGGGGACGCGCAGTGTGACCCGTCGGCCACGGCGATCGCGATCGCCGTGGCCCCGCCTCGCGCTTAGCCGTTCTTCGCGGCCTTCTTGGCCCGCTTGGCTTCCTTTTTCTCCTTT
>DATAZS010000591.1:0-2375 GCA_036271915.1 Polyangia bacterium | reverse complement strand
CCTACGCCAACGCATACCCGACCTCGGGAGGCATGTGTGACGCCAGCAAACACTGCACGATGCAGTCGAGCGGCGACGGCGCCGTCTCGTGCATCGGCAACGGCACGACGTGGACGCATCCGGTCACCGTGTGGCGCGGCCAGACCTTTCAGGCCGAGGACGGCGTCAAGACCGGCGCCGCGCAGACGCTCAGCTGCACGTCATGCGGCGCGGGCGCGCGCGTCGGCGGCCTCAGCTCGACGGCGACGGTCGCGTTCCAGGGCGTCAAGGCCGCGACGTCCGGCGCCAACAACCTCGTGGTCTACTACACGAACGGTGACACGGGACGACGCTGGTTCAACATCCAGGTCAACGGCGGCGCGCCGCAGCTGTTCCAATTCGACCCGACGGACTCTTGGACCACCGTGCTCGCGAAGCCCATCACACTCACGGGCTTCAAGGCGGGCAGCGCGAACACCGTGACCTTCGCGGCGAACGGCAGCAACTCGCCGCCGGACCTCGATTGGATCGAAGTCGTGGGCGCCAGCAGCGACTACTGCGATCGCAGCCGGTGGATCGTCGCGTCGTCGGCCGCGTCGTCGCTGGACCCCGCGCCGAATGCCATCGACGCCGATCCGACGACGCGTTGGTCGAGCGGCCGCGACATGGACGGAACGGACTGGTTCACGGTCGACTTCGGAGGCACCGTGAAGATCAGCAGCATCACGATGGAGCTCGCCAACTACGACCAGGGCGACTACCCGGACAGCTACGCGATCTACGGCTCGACGGATGGCGTGAAGTTCAGCAACTCGTCGTTCACGAACAGCTCGGGGTCGGACGACGAGACGAAGAGCTTCTCGACGCAGACGCTGCGGGCCGTGAAGATCAAGCAGACCGGATCCAACCGGGGCCACGCCTGGTCGATCAACGATCTCGACTTCTCCTGCTCGATGTAACGGGCAGAGTGGTCGCTGACCGTCGCGCTCGCTGCCGCGCGCGCGACGGTCGTCAGTACGCGACGAACGTGAGCGGACGAGGCATCGCCACGAACTCCTGAACGGACGAACGCGTCCATTCGGCGTCGGCGAATTTGCGGACCTTGTCCGGCAGTGGATGTCCCGTCCGCGACAGCCGCCAGAGCATCATCGCGAGATCGGTGTCGGCGATGGACCAGGCGCCGAAGAGCGGACCTCCGTTGGCCGGGATGAGGGTCGTCGCGATGCGCACGACCTTTTCGGCGGCGCGCTGTCCGTCGGCGGAGAGCGGCGGCGGCGGCGCGACGGCGGTCGGCGGGAAGAAGACGTGCTCGGACGAGCGCTCGTCTCGGAGCGCGCCGACGTCGCTGCGCACCCACGCCATGACCTGCCGCGCGCGCGCCCGCTGCGCGATGTCGGCCGGCAACACAGGTGCGTGATCGGGCGCAGGGAATCGCTCCTCGAGATATTCGACGATGGCGCTCGATTCGGAGAGTGAGAGCGCGTCGTCGGTGAGCGCTGGGACGCGCGCCGTGAGCGACGCGCCGACGAACGCGGCTTCGTGCTGTGCGCCACGCTGGAGCGCGACGATGCGCGTCTCGAAGGGAAGGTTCTTCTCGCGGAGCGCCACGAAGCAAGAGAGCACGTACGGGCTGTTCCACATCTCGCTGCCGTAGAGGACGAGGCTCATGCCGCGCATCATAATGCGGGTTTGTCTGCCGCGTCGGGACGTGCATTTCAGCAATCGCGGATGCCCCTCGGGGCGTTGCGCCCGGAGTTAGCTTCGCGGCATGAAGCGCATCCCCCTCGTCGCCCTCGGGCTCTCTTTCGCCGCAGGTCTTTCGCTCCTCGCAGGGCCCTCGGCGCGCGCCGCCATCCCAGCCGACTACAAAGGCATGCCGTTCGACCCCGCCGTCGCGGGCGGACCGAAGTGCCCCACGACGGTCAAGGCGGGCCCGTACGCGATCCCGGGGCGCCTCGACTTCGTGAACTACGATCTGGGCGGCGACGGCGTGGCGTACCACACGGGCGATCACATCACGAAGGGCGGTACGGGCTACCGCACCGACACGCCCACGGCGACGTTCTCGCTCACGAGCAGCTGCATCCCGAACGGCGGACCGCCGACGTGCACGAACGTCTGGTACGACACGAGCACGGCGCTCGACGGCACGCAGTATCCATCGCCGACGACCGCCGACTTTTCGATCGGCGCCGTGCAAAACGGCGACTACATGAACTTCACGGTGAACGTCGCGACGACGGGCATGTATGTGCTGTCTTCGACGTGGGCGACGGGCAATGGGCCGCCCGGTGGCGAGGGCGGCGACGGCACGATGGGGCTGGCCGTGTTCTCGAACGGAACGCAGATCGGCACGTGGAGCGCGACGTTCCCCAACTTCAACACGACAGCGGACT
>DATAZS010000590.1:0-4305 GCA_036271915.1 Polyangia bacterium | reverse complement strand
CGTCGTTGCCCGTGCGCTTCGCGTCGGGCTCGGCCGCGCCGTTCGGATAGCCGGCGTCGCCGAGCGCGCGCTCGAGCCGGCGATCGTCGTCGCGCACGACGGGCGGCATGAAGGGCTGCCCCGGCCGCAACGACACGCTCTCGAGCAGGTACTTGTCGTCGTAGGGCAGGGGCCCGCCCTCGGCGTTGCGGAAGGTCTCGGAGCGCAGGAAGACGCGCGGGCCCTCGTCGATCGTGAAGCGCACGTAGATGGCGGTCGCGTCGCGCGACTCGGTCTCGGCCCCCGCGGCGATGGCGCCCAGCGCGCCGATGGCGTCGCGCGACGTCGCGGCCTCGCCGCGCACTGTGACCTGCGGGAAGCCGTGCGCGCGGTAGTGTTCGACGAGCCGCTCGGCGTCCTGCTCGACCTGCCGGCCCGAAACGTAGCCGCCCGTGCCGAGGCCGACGTAGCCGAGCACGGGGAACGTTCGGACGGTCACGACCTCGGCGAGCTCGTCGGACGACAGCGCCTCGTTGCCCACGAACTCGATGCCGCGCACGTTGAGCTCGGGGCCCTCGTCGATCACGAACGTCACGCGATCCTCGTCGGCGGACAGGTGATCGCGCCGCCAGTCGACGCGCGCGAAGAAGTAGCCTTCCTGCTGGTAGTAGCGCTGTAGCGCGTCGGCGCTCGCGCCCAGCTCGTAGTCATCGTACGAGCCGCGCTCGATCATCGTGAGCTTGTCGCGCAGCGTGCCGCTGCCCTCGTTGGCGTTGCCCTCGAACGCGATCTGGATGCGCTTGCGCTCGTTGATCGTGATGCCGAGGCGCACGACGTGGGCGGCGTGGTCGACGCTGTCCTTGAGGTTGAAGTCGTTCGTGATGCGCGTGCCGATGTATCCGAGCGCGCGGTACTTCTTGACGACGGTTTGGATGTCCTCGCGCATCTGCTTCTGCGTGAACGGCGAAGGCAGCAGCCACAGGCGCTCGTAGTCGAGGTGGTGGAACACCTTGGCGATCTCGTCGCCGGGCACCATCTGGTTGCCCGTGATCGTGAGCGGGCCGAGCGGGTAGCCCGCGCCGCGCTCGATGCGCACGTAGAAGTCCGCGGCGCCGCGCACGCCCGCCACCGGCACGGCGTCGAGGCGGACGTTGGCGTCGAAGTAGCCCTCGCCGCGCAGGTATTCGATGACGTGCTGGCGCTCGATCTCGAGGGCCGCGACACGCTCAGGCCCCTCGGGCGGAAGGACGTGGCCCGCGCGGATGCTGATGCGGCGCTGGATCTCGTCCTGCCGCGTGCCACGGTTGCCCTCGATGAAGACGTAGCGCAGACGATCGTAGGCCTGGACGTCGGCGACGACGACGAGGCCGCCGCGCCCCGCGTGCGTCGACAGCTGCGCGCGATAGCCGATGCCCTCGAGCGCCTTCGTCATGCGCGGCAGCGTCCCGATGAGGATGGTGCCGATCTGATCGGCGGGACCCGACTCGACGAAGGGCGAGCCGAGCGGGCCGACGCTCGCGAGCAGCGCCTCGAGCTTGTCGTCCGAATCGACGCGTTTGCCCTGCAGCTCGTAGCCGACGATGATCGAGATCGCCGGTGCGGGCGCGGACACTTCGGCCGACGGATCTTGGGCGCGCGCGGCGGCGGCGACGAACGTCGCGGCGACGAGGATGAAGGAGAGGGTTCGTCTCACGGGCGAATGGACGTCAGCGTCTGATGGGGTAGTCGAGCCGGAGCTCGAGGCTGCCGCTCGGAGGCAGCGTCTCGGAGACGCCCTGCTCGGAGGACAGCGTGACGCGCTCGATGCCGAGGCCGAGGCCGATGTAGTCGAGCCCCGTCCAATCGAACTGGGCCGTCGTCTTGTTGTTGTTCTGGAAGCCCTGCAGGTAGTCGGCCTGGAAGTTGAGCTTGCGGCTGATGCGTTTGCGCACGCGTCCCTCGAAGCCGTCGGGGCCGACGGTGAGGCGCAGGTTCAGGCTCGTGAGCTTGTAGAACGTGTTGTCGATGTAGGGCTCCATGAGGTTGGCGAGCGTGTCTCGCGTGAGCTGGCCCGCGACGTCGGCGCCCGTCGTGACGTTGGCGCCCACGGTGGCGCTCTGCGTGCTGATGCGCTGCGCGTCGGTCTGCACGCGCCCCGTGAGCAGCAAGACGGCCGTCTGCGTGCGGTCGAGCCCGTCGTCGGTCGACAGATCGATCTGGGCCTCGCGCGTGGGGCCGTGGATGCGCATGCGCACGTTGTGATCGGTGCCGTTGCCGTCGGTGACGACGCTCGTCGCCTGGATGTCGAGCTCGGGCGTCTCGCCATCGGCGATCGACTTCGTGTCGACGAACGTGATGTGGCTCGCGTTGGCGACGAGATCGAAGTCGCCGCGCATGCCCGGCAGGTTGAAGCGGCCGTCCGTGGGGCGCACGTCGCCCGCGATCGCGGGCGCCGACAGCGTTCCGCCCACGTGAAGCAAGACGTCGACGTGGATCTCGGGCGCGAGGTTGTTCTGCACGACGAAGCCCTCGCCGACGGTGCGCACGACGAGGTCGAGCTTGAGGCCCTCGAGCAACGGCTTGCCGTCGTAGAACGGCCGCACCGACGACTCGTCGACGCGCGGGCTGATGACGAGGCTCTGAATCTTGAAATCCTGCAGGAACCGCCCCGACACGAGGCGCGTCTCGCCCGCGAGGCGGAAGCCGTCGCTGACGTTGCCCTTGAGATCGAGGTCGAAGCCCAGATCGTCGATCTCGAACGTGCCCGGCGCGCGGTAGGCGAGGTGCTCGCCGTGCAGCGGCAGATCGACGTTGCCCGGCTGGAACGGGATGAGGTTCGTGAACTGCACGCGCCCCGCGCGCACGCCCGACGCGCCGATGACGAGCGTGCCCTGCTCGTCGAGCACGACCTTGACGTTGTGCATGACGAGGCCGCCGTTCGACAGCTCGACGATGCCGCTCTTGACCTGCACGGCGGTGCCGAGATCGCGCAGGCGGAAGTCGATCGTGCCGAGGTCGAGGCGGCCACGGACCTCCGGCTTCGTGAGCGTGCCGCGCAGGTTGGCCTTGATGCGCGCCGTTCCCTGCGCGTCGGTGATGGCGTCGGGCGCGACGTAGGCGAGCAGCTTGGCGCTCACGTCGCCCGCGAGGTTGGCCTCGAGATCCTCGGGCATGAACCCCGCACCGAGCGTCGCGCCGCCCGAGAAGCGCAGCGTCGCGCCCTCGACGGTGACGGCGACGTCCTTCACCGACACGCCGCCCGCGTCGAGCGCGAACACGCCGGAGCCGATCGTGACGTCGCTCGGGAAATCCTTGGGGCGCACCTTGATGGCGTCGACGATCGCGATCTGGCCGCGCAGGTCGGGCTTCGCGAGCGTGCCCGCGGCCTTGACCTCGACCTTGAGATCGCCGCTCAGGCTCTGCACGGCGCCGCGCAGGAACGGCTGCAAGAGCTCGAGGTCGAGGTGCCCCGTCATCGCGCCGTGCACGGTCTGGCCGTCGAGGCCGCCCTCGGCCGCGAGCGCGCCGCCGTCGGTGGCGAAGGTCACCTTGTCGAGCGCGACGTGGTCGCCGCTGACGGCGACGTGCAGCGGCGACGTCGCCTCGACGCGCACGCGCTGGACGATCGTCTCGCCGTTGTCGCCCACCGTGCTGCGCGCGATCGAGAGCCACAGCTGCGAGAGCAGCACGTCGACGACGAGCGGCTTGCCGGGTCGCACGTCGAGCGCGACGCGGCCCGAGGCCATGCCCTTGCCGTCTCCGAACGACGCGAGCTCGGGCAGCAGCGGATCGAGCGCGACGCGATCGAACACGACGAGGGCGTGCGCGAGCGGTCCACCTTTTTCCAGGGCGGCCTGGGCCTCGACGTGGAAGCGGCTGAAGAGATCGCCCACGACGGTGACGCCCGGCACGCCGCCCACGCGCGCGGGCGCGAACGTGAGGTGCGCCGGGCCGAGCGCGACGCCGCGCGCGACGACGTCGGCGAGGTCGAGCGTGCCCGCGATCTCGGGACGGTCGGGGCGGCCGCCGACGTGCAGGCGCGCGCTCACGCGGCCCGTGACGGGCACGCCCGCGTCGGCGACGCCGGGCAGCTTCTCGATGGGAAGATCGGCGATCGCGACGAACAGATCGAGATCGCGGCGGGCGAGGGTGACGTGGCCCGTGACGTCGAGCGATCCGCCGCCCGCGGGCTCGACGTGCAGCGCGCGCACGTCGACCTCGTTGTTCGCGAGCGCGACATCGACGGGGCCGAGCGCGTATGCGCCGCCGAGCGCCTCGATCTTCGTGCCGCGCGGCACGCGAATGCTCGCCGTGAGCGCGTCGAGCGGCCCGGGCGCGCTCGCCGTG
>DATAZS010000589.1:0-5545 GCA_036271915.1 Polyangia bacterium | reverse complement strand
CAACGCCCGATCAAGCCAAGCCCGCGCCTCGGCGAACCTTCCTTTCGCGATGAGAATTTTTCCCCGATCGCTGAACACACTCAAATAGAAGTGATCGTTTGGGTCCAGCACCCGCTCGAAGATGGACAGCAGTCGATCGCTCTCTGCCAACGCTTCATCAAATTTCCCGGCAGACATCAAGGAAGTCACCAGGCCGCCGACGGAGATCCCGACGTCGAGGCTCTGCGGCCCGAGACGCAGAGCTTTGAGGGCGATCGACTTACGAGCTACGGTCGCGGCTTCATCGAAACGCCCTTCTTGATAGCGGATGAAAGCGATGCTGTTTTGCAACCAGGACTCAATCTGGGGATCTCCTCCGAAATGGCGGAGGTCGGCCTCGGAGAACGTCGCCCACGTCTCGGCTTCGCGGGGATTTGAAAAAGCGAGATCGAAAGCGATCGCTGCGGCAGCGACAGCCATCGTCCTTTGATCACCCGCCTCTTCGGCGAGCATGAGCGCCCTCTTCTCCGTCGATTCGGCCTGCGCAATGAGCCCTAGCTGGCACAAATCGCCCCCTTTTACGGCCAGAGCTTGCGCCACACCCCGGCCGTCAGCGATGGTTTCAGCGTCTTTGATCGCTCTGTCGGCGATCACGAGGCTCTTCGAAAACTGGTTGACGGCGCGCAGCGCCTCCGCCTCGATGACCTCGTGGCGCTGAGCCTCGACGGCCTGCCGCGCCATCGGATCGCGCGGCAGCGTGGGCAACTCGCGCAGGCCACGCACGGTGGCACATCGAGAGAAGTCGTCGAGCGTGCTCGCCGCTTCCGCTGCGTGGTCGACCATCGTCGCGTCGGCGTCGGTGAGCACGCGCGCCAATGTGCGCGTCGCGTCCAGGTCGTCATTCAAGCACGCGATGCGCAGGTCGAGCACCTCGGCCGATTGTTCGCCGCGGACGTGTGTCGCCTCGCACGCGTCGGTGTATGCGCCGACCCAGCGACGGAGGTGATCGTCGATCATTCGATCGACGGTCGCGAAGACGTCGGTGGCACGAGAGCTGCCAGAACGAACGAACGCCGCCTTCACCGCAGCGCGAGCGGAGCCCGCCCAGACGCCGGACACCTTCGCGGCGCCGCCTTGGCACAACCGCTGCGAGGTCGCGGCGTGCCCGATCTCGACGCCGACGCCCGTGACGACGAGCGCGACGAGCGCGAGCCGCACCTCGGGCCGTCGCGCGGCGCGCCGCGCGCGCAAGAACGTCTTCGCGAAGAAGCCGCGCGGCTTGGCGATCTCCGCCGCCGCGAGCCGCCCCGCGACCTCGACGGCGCTCGCCGGGCGCACCGTCGGATCGTGCGACAAACACGCCGCGCACAGCGCGGCCAGCTCGTCGACGACGACCGAGACATCAGACGAGACGAGACGCCGGAGCGAGATCTGCGTGCCACGCCGATCCCACTCGGCGGCGCGCGCGAACAGAAGATGATGCAGGAGGAGCCCCAGCTGCCAGACGTCGGCGCGCTGATCGGCGTTCGCGCCCGCGAGCACCTCGGGGGCCATGTACGCCGGCGTGCCGCCCTGGAAGGTCGTGGTCTCCCTGCCCGCGAGCGCCAAGCCGAAGTCGGACAGCACGAGCCGCCCGTCGTCCATGCGCAAGACGTTCTGCGGCGTGACGTCGCGATGGGTGATGCCCACGGCGTGCAGCGACGCGAGCCCCGCGCAGACGGCCCGCGCGTCGGCAAGGCGCCCTGGCCAGCCGGCATCACGCGACGGATCCGGCATCGTCCAGCTGTCGGCGTCGGTGGCGGCGCGGGACAGGAGCACGTCGCGCAGCGTTCCGCCGGTCGCGAGCTCCATCGTGATGAACGGCCGGCCGCCGTCGGCACCAAGCTCGAACACGCGACAGACATTGGGATGGCGGATCGCGCGCGCGACGCGCAGCTCACGAACGAGGCGACGCCTCCATCTGTGATCCGCCGCCAGCTCGGAGCGAAGCGCCTTGAGCGCGACGCGCTCGCCGAGCTCGCGGTCGGTGGCCTTGAAGACCTCGCCCGCGCCGCCGCGGCCGATCAGCTGGTGCACCTCGTAGCGACCAGCCAAGACATCGCCGGGCGCGATCGCCGCGGAGACCCGCCGCACCACCGCCTGCGCGAGCGGCTCGGTCTCGTCGCGCGCGTCCCACCGCTCAGCCGAGTCACCCTCCGCGTCGGCGTCGCGAGACTTCGCGTCCACCGCCGACGCATACAACGAGCACGGTGGCGACGCAAACGAGTCGGCCTTGCAGCCGCTCGGGCCGATCTCACGGTCGCCGCGTCACGGCGCTGCGCACCCAGGCCTCGGGCGCGCGGTCGTCGAGCGCGACGCCGTCTTTCTCGTCTTGGTTTGCGCCGACGCCGAGGCGCCGCCAGAGATCGTCGAGATCGACGGCGACGGGCGTCGTCGCCCAGCGCAGATACTGCGGCAGCAGGATCGCCTGCCCGAGCGCGCGATCGGCGGCGGCGAAGAAGCGCTCGGGCGTCCAGTCGACGGTCGTGTCGGCGCCCGCGGCGAGCGCGCCGCGCAGCGCGGTCTGCAGCGTCTGCCGCCCGCGCGAGCGGCGCGTGATCTCGACGTCGGCGGTCAGGAAGAACAGCGCGCCGCCCCAGTAGGTGCGCCCCCACGTCGGCGTTCGATCGAGCCCGCGATCGCCTTTGCCCGGCAAACCGTTGGGCATGCCCGCGAGCGCGTCGCGCCACACGCGCGACGCCGGGATCTCGCCGCTCTGCGCCCGTGCGATGGGCTCGACGTAGGTCGCGAGGCCCTCCGTGAGCCACGTGTGCGCGCGATCCATGTTCGGCACGGCCAGGTGGACAATCTCGTGCGTCGCCTCCCACTCGATCGACGGCGCCGCGAGATCGGCGCCAGGCGCGATCTCGAGCAGCACCGACGCGCCGCCGCCGCCGCCCATCTCTTTGCCGTGAACTCCGTGGTCTTTCTGGACGACGGCGACGAGCGCGTGCGCGACGGGGAAACGGCCGTAGTACGTCGAGACGGCGCGCGCCGCGCGCTCGACCCACGCGCGGATGCGCGGCTGATCGCGATCGAGCGCCGGCGTCGCCACGGCGAAGGTGAGCCCGGGGAAGCCTTCGATCGGCGCGGCGCGAACGGCGCCGAAGACGGCGTACGGCGATTCGTCTTCGGCGGCGAACGTCCCCGCGAACGATCCGTCGGGCGCGCGCGGCAGGCCCGTGACGAACGTGGCGCCCGCGACGTCGAGCGCGTAAGGCAGCGGCGAAGCCGCGCGAGGCCGCAACAACCACGTCGACGGCGGCGCGACGATCGACGCCCCCTGCCGTCCCGCGAGATCGACGTCGTCCCGCTCGTCGGCGGCGCGAGCGAGCGCGAAGCGATAGCGCACGCGGCACGGGCGCGCGCACGGCAACATCCAATCGTCGCCGCGCCTCACGACGGCGCCCGCGCCGCGCGGCTCGACGATCTCGACGTCGCTGACATAAGCGGCCGCGCCGCGATCGACGCCGAAGGTCGCGCCCGCGCCGAAGGTCGCCTCGACGACGAGCGACGCGCCGCCTCGCACCGCCGTCACGTGATACGACGCACCTTCGACGGCGGGGCGCGCGGCGACGCTCGTCGCGCCGATGACCACGGCGAGCGTCAGTCCGGAGCGCATACGTGATGGTACCTCCCGACGAGAACGAACGCCGGGAGGTCGCTCGGCAGAACGGGGGGCGTTACTTCTTCTCGGGCGCGGCGTCGGCGACCGTGCCGCCCTTGGCCTTGCACTTCTTGTCGCTCATCTCGACCCAGCCCTTGCCCTTGCAGCCGTTCTGGCCCTTGCACGCGTTGTCGGCGCCCTTGCAGCCGCCCTTGCCCTTGCACGCGTTGACGCCCGAACACTGAACCTTGGCCGTGTCCTTGGCCGAGGCGACCATCGGCGCCGCGGCCGCGAAGAGACCAGCGGCCATCGCCGCGATGAGTGCACCCTTTGTCGTCGTCATGGGAATCCTTTCGAGAGTTTGCGCCCGCCTACCGCGGCGAACGAAGACACTACGCGCGCGCGCGCCCCACCGTTACGCCCTATTCGAGGAAATCTTGCTCCCCTCCGAACGCACGACGCAAATCACGAACGCGTGACGTCGATCGTCGCCCCCTGTTCCGGGGATTTCGCGGCAGCCACGACCGACTATGTTGCTCGCGCCGACACGTGCCAGTCCCCCACCGGTCACCCGCGACGTCGCATCAGCTTGCCTTCGAGGCGCTCTACCGCGCCGAGTGGCAACGCGTGCGGCGGCGCTTGCGCGCGCTCGGCACGTCGCCGCGCGATCTCGACGATCTCTGCCACGAGGTGTTCATCGTCGCGCACGAGCGGCTGCCCGAGGCCAACATGAACGGACGCCCGCAGCTGTGGCTCGCGCAGGTCTGTCGCTACGTCGCGTTCGCGCACCGGCGGCGCGCCGCGTATCGGCTCGAGGTGCCGTGCGGGGATCTCGAGGACCAGACGCCCGCGCCGCAGGCGGCGAACGACGACGAGGCGGGCAGCGGGCACGAGCTCGAGGCGCTGCACGTCGCGCTGTCGGCCATGAACCCGCGGGATCGCGATCTGCTCGCGCTGCACGAGGTGGGCGACCTGTCGTTCCGCGCGCTCGGCGATCTGTGCGGCTGCGATCCGAAGACGGCGAAGAAGCGTTTCCTCTCGGCCGAGCGGCGCGCGCAGGCGCTCCTGCGCGACGGCGCGGCGCGCGCGTTCGGAGCGCCCGACAACGACGTGGGCGAGCTCGCGTGGGCCGCGGGCACGCTCGACGGCGAAGGCGTGCTGCTCGAGGAGACGCCGACGTTGCGCATCGGCACCTACGGCGCCGTCATGATCACGTCGTGGTGCGGCCCGTTCACGGCGCGCGAGCTCGACGTCGTGCGCGCCTGCATGAAGGGCCTCGCGACGCGCGTGGGCGCGCGCGTTGGCCACCTCGCGTTCATCGAGCCTGGCTGCCCGAAGCCGGGCTTCGGCGATCGCAACATCATCGTCGAGATGCTCCGATCTGCGCGCACGTTCATCGCCTTCGAGGCGTTCGTGGGCACGCCGCGCAACGGGCTCATCGCGCAGGCCGTGCTGCTCGCCATGGGCGCGCTCGCGCGCACGGCGTTCCCCATCCGCGTGTTCCCGGGCGCCGCGCCCGCGGCCGCCTGGCTGAAGTCGTCGTGGGACAAGACGCGCGGTCTGCCGTGGGATCGCGACGGCCTCCTCGCGGCCGCCGAGGCCGTCAGGCCGCTCGCCGCGACGACGAACTAGCCTGGCTCACCGTCGGAGGGTGAGCTTCAATCGCCGCCCTGGGAGCTGCCGCCGCCCGGGCCGCTGTTGTCGGCCTTGCACGAACCGCCCATACACTTGCTGCCGGTTGCGCAGGTCACGCCGCAGGCGCCGCAATTCCCCGCGTCCTTCATGAGGAGAACGCAGACGCCCAAGCAGAGGAGCGATTGATTGTCGCACTTCGGTGCGACGCACGTGCCGCCCATGCAGGTCGCCGCGCCCGCGCACGCGTTGCCGCACGCGCCGCAGTTGGAGGCGTCGGTCTTCTCG
>DATAZS010000588.1:0-12755 GCA_036271915.1 Polyangia bacterium | reverse complement strand
CGCTGAGCTACCGGCAGATCCTCATCGACCACGCGCCGAAGACCCGCGCGCGCGGCGGTCGCCACGACGCCGCCGAAACGGCGCGCGGCTATCTGCATCGCCTCGCCGTGCTGCTGGCTAGCCACCGCGCGGCGCGCGCGTGGATCGACGAGCACGGCCGCGATCCGGAGGACGACGTGCTGAGCGCCTTCCTCGACCGACTCCGGCGCGCGCTGCGCGGCCTCGTGGCAGACGGCGCGGCGCCCGGGCTGCCGCCCGGAACCTACGAACGCGTGCGCGTGCGCGTCGCGAGCGCGCCCGCGCCGCGCCTGTCGTACGAGGAGCACACGCTCACGGGGCCGCGCGGTCCCGGCGCGCCCGTCGACGAGATCTCGCTGCTGCTGCTCGGGTGGAGCGACGACGAGCTGCGCTGGGGCCGCCACCGCGGCAACCACACCGTCGCCGGCGAGATCCCCACCGACCTGCGACAGCGCGCGCTCGAGGCGATGATCGACCTCGTGCGCGATCCGCGCGCCGCCGGCGAGCACGAGCTCCTCAGCGAGCAGCTGCGCTTGCCCGCGTGGCAATTCGCGCTGGGCACGCTCGACGCGTCGCTGTCGCGGCTCGCGGCCGACGACGGCGCGGGCGCCGCCGAGGAGCGCGTCGCGTTCCGCGTGCTCGTGCTCGGCGACGGCGCGCTCAACGTCGAGCCCGTGGTGCAGCGGCGCGGCCACGGGGCCGCCTTCTCGCGCGGCGCGCGCCTGCAGTGGTTCCAGCTGCCCGAGCGCAAGGATCTGTCGCCGGCCGCGCGGCGCGCGTTCGCCGCCTACGACGACCGCTTCGCGCGTCGCGCGAGCACCTGGGGCGGACCGCTCACGCCCGCGCAGGTGTTCGGGATCCTGCGCGCGCTCATCGATCACCCGGCGGTCTTCCTCGACGGCGCGCGCGACGAGGCGCGGCTCGATCTGCGGCAGGGCCGGCTGCGGCTGCGCTTCGTCACGGCGTCGGACGGCGGCGTGACGCCGCACTTCGATCTGCTGGGCGTGACGCTGCTGCCGGGCGAGGTCGAGCAGAGCCTGCGCGACGAGCACCACGTCATGCACGTGCATCGCGCCGAGGGCGCGGCGCCGCAGGTGTTGTTGGCGCAGGTGACGCCGCAGGCGGCCGCCGTCGTGCGCGCGCTCGCGCTCGCGCCCGCGAGGTTCCCGCCCGAGGCGCACGACGCGCTCGCGGCGCGGCTCGAAGCCCTTCAGGAGGCCGTGGACATCGAGTTCCCGTCCCACTGGACGCGCTCGATCGCGCCGTCGGACGGACGGATCGTCGTGCGCCTCGAGCTGCTCGCGTCGGGCGCCGTGCAGGCGCGCCTCGGCGTGCGGCCCGTGAAGCTCGGCCCCGTGTTCGCGCCGGGCGAGGGCCCCGCGCTCGTGCTCGAGGGCCGGGGCCGCGATCGGCACGGCGCGCGGCGCGACCTGGCCGCCGAGCGCCACGCGGGGCACGCGCTCGCGGAGACGCTCGCGCTCACGGCCGACCTCGAGGAGTCGCCCTGGTGCTGGCGAATCGCCGGGGGAGATCCGGCGCTGCACGTGGTGGCCACGCTCGCCGATCAGCGCGACGCCGTCGCCGTCGAGTGGGCCGACGACGACCCGCTCGTCGCCATGGGCAGCGTCGGCCTGCGCGACATGCGCATGAAGGTCGCCGATCGACGCGACTGGTTCGCCGTCGAAGGCGGGGCCGAGATCCCCGTCAAACGACGCGGCAAGCTGCGCGCGAAGGACACGCAGGCCACGGTGCCGCTCGCGACGCTGCTCGCGGCGATCCGCGAGGGGCGGCGGTACGTGCCCGTGGGCGCGCGCGGGTTCGTGCGGCTCGAAGAGGCGCTGCGGGCGGCCCTCGCGCGCGCCGACGCCGCCGTGTTCGAAGCGGGCGGCGCGCTTCAGGTGAGCGCGGCGGCGAGCGCGGCGCTGCTGGGCCTCGTCGAGAACGAAGAACAGATCGAGGCGAGCGCGGCCTTCGCGGCGCTGCGGCGGCGCATGCGGGAGAGCGACGACGAGGCGCCGCGCCTCGCGCCGGCGCTCGAGGTGGCGCTGCGGCCCTACCAGCGCGCGGGCGTCGCGTGGATGGCGCGCCTCGCGCACTGGGGCGCGGGCGCGATCCTCGCCGACGAGATGGGCCTCGGCAAGACGGTGCAGACGCTGGCCGTCCTCGTACATCGTGCGCCGCTCGGCCCCGCGCTCGTCGTCGCGCCGACGTCGGTCGTCGCGAACTGGGTGAGCGAGGCGGCGCGCTTCGCGCCCGCGCTCAAGGTGCGCCTGTACCGTGGCGGTGGTCGCGAGGCGGCGTTGCGGGGCCTCGGCCCCGGCGATCTCCTCGTCACGAGCTACGCGATCGCGACGATGGACGGCGAGGCGCTGGCCCGCGTCCCGTTCGGGTCGCTCGTGCTGGACGAGGCTCAGGCCTTCAAGAACGCCTCCACCGAGCGCGCCAAGGCGCTGCGCGCGCTCGACGCGCGCTGGCGCCTCGCGCTCACGGGCACGCCCATCGAGAATCACCTGGGCGAGATCTGGAGCGTGCTGCGCGTCGTCTCGCCCGGCCTACTCGGGAGCTGGGAGCAGTTTCGCGCGCGCTTCTCGATGCCCATCGAGAAGTTCGGCGACGACGCGCGCCGCAAGGCGCTGGCCGCGCTGCTGCGTCCCTTCGTCCTGCGCCGCACGAAGGCCGAGGTCGCGCGCGATCTGCCCGCGCGCACGGAGCTCGTGCGCGTCGTCCGCTTGTCGCCCGAGGAGCAGGAGCTGTACGAGCAGCTGCGCAAGGCGACGGTCGACGAGATCGCGGCCGCGAAGAAGGATCCCGATCGCGACGCGGGCGATCTGCGCTTCGTGCTGCTCGCGGCCCTCACGCGGCTGCGGCAGCTGTGCTGCCACCCGCGCCTCGTGTACCCGCGCACGCAGGCGGGCTCATCGAAGGCGGCGTATCTGCTCGATCTGCTGGCCGAGCTGCGCGAGGACGCGCACAAGGCGCTCGTGTTCAGCCAGTTTCGCAGCTTCCTCGAGCTGCTGGCGCCGCGCCTGCGGCAGCATGGCTTCCGCGTGCTCGTGCTCGACGGCACGACGCCCGTCCAGGCGCGCGAGCAGCGGATCGCCGCGTTTCAGGCCGGCGAGGCCGACGTGTTCCTGATCTCACTCAAGGCGGGCGGCTTCGGGTTGAACCTCACGGCGGCCGACACGGTCGTTCATCTGGATCCTTGGTGGAACCCGGCCGTCGAGGATCAGGCGACGGCGCGCGCGCACCGCATCGGGCAAACGAAGCCCGTGACGGCGATCCGGCTCGTCGCGCGCGACACGATCGAGGAGTCGGTGCTGAGCCTGCACGCCGAGAAGCGCGCGCTGGCCGCGGGTGTTCTGGAAGGAACCGACGTCGCGGCGTCGCTGGGCACGGAGCAGCTCGTCGAGCTCATCCGCCGCGGCGGTCATTGAACACGCGGCGGCGGGACCTGGGTCCACTGGAGCAGCCCCTGGTAGGCGGCCTCCAAGCCGGCGGCGCTCACGAGGCTCGCGGGAACGTCCGCGAGGCCTTTGATCATCGTGTTGCCGGAGATCAGGCAGTGCGCGTCGGGCGCGGTGCCGGCGCCGGGCCCAGCGAGCGTGGGGCTCCCCTGCCAGTAGTTGCCCTGAATGATCTGATTGTCGAGGCCGCCGCCCTCGCCCGAATAGTGGTCGTCGTGACAGTAGCCCCACGGGCTCCCGCCGCTCCAAACGGCGTTTCCCGTCACCGTCATCCAGTCCGAGCCGTTGTCGCTGTAGAGCGCCCAGAAGGAGTGGTTCAGGTCGTGAAGGACGTTGCCCTTCACCGTCTCGCCCGTGGCGTACGAGTGGCTCTGCGTCGTCTGGCCGTTCGTGTAGATGCCGCCGCCATCGGACAGCACTTGCATGATCTCGAAGAGCAAGTTGTTGGAGACGTCGTTGTTATGGGAGTAGTTCGTGAGCGCGGGCTGCCCTTGTTTGTCGGGCCAGCCGCCCCACCCGATCGAGATCCCGGTGTACGGCGTGTGGTCGATCTGGTTGTGGACGATGCTGGAGCTCGCCGCGTAGCCCACGTCGATGCCGATGCCCGCGCGAAACTCGACGGGCGTGTCGAAGACGTGGTTGTCCGAGATCGTGTTCCCGAGCGTCTGATCCGCGCCGGTCGCGTTTCGCATATCGTCGTTGCCGAGCTCGATGGCGCTGCCCGAGGTGTCGGTGATGACGTTGCCCTGCACGAGGCACTTTTGAGCGCCGTTGCCGAGCGCCAAGCCCGCGCCGCCCAGGTGAACGAAGGCGTTGCCCGTGAACTGGATGCGCTGCGCCCAGGTCAGAGAAACGTTGCCGGGGATCTGAAACCACGAGTACTCGGCGTTGCCCGCCGTGGGACCGGCCGTGCCCCACACGAGGTAGTTCGCCTGCACCTCGGAAAATCCGTTTGGGCTCGAGGCGCCCATCCAGGTCGCGTAAGAGAACTGAAGGCCGTGGAAGACCACGTCGTGCAGCGGGCTCGTCGCCGTGCCCCCACCCGTGACGAGCGCCTCCAACACGGGCGCTTCAACGTCCAGGGATGCGAGCGTCTGCCCCGCGAGGGGGATGTAATAGAACTTGCTGCTCGTGACATCCAGGTACCATTCGCCGGGCGCGTCGAGGAGCTGGTAGGCGTTCTCCGCGCGCGTCGGAGCGCCGACGCTGCCGGGTCCGACATTGTTGTTCCCGCGCTTCGTCGAGTTGTCCCAGCACGGCTGCGCCATGTTGATCGTCCCGCCCGTGACCGACGCCACCGGACATCGTCCCTCCGTCCACGGGCCCCAGCCGCCGACGTAGACGAACTCGACCTCGGGGGGAGACCCGCCGCTCGGATCTTTCCAGCCGGCGAGCGTCGCCGCCGTGGGAACGGGGCCCGTCGCGCGAACGGCGCGCGCGCCGTCGACGTAGAGCTGACGCGTTTTGATCCCCGCGGGGCCTTGCGCGACCCACACGTTGCTCGACCCGGCGACCTGCGACCAGCCCTTGATCTGCGTCGAGCCGACGACGACGGGATGGGCGCCCGCCGCCGCGGTCCACACGACGTCGTGACCGTTGCTGCCCGAGTCGCTCGCGTCGAGCGTGAGCGGGCTCGTCATGCGGTAGTAGCCGTCGGCCAGCGTCACGGTGATGTCGGAAGCCATGTCGGCGTTCGCTCTTCGGACGAGCTTTTGCGCCTGCTGCAGCGTCTGAACGGGGCCCGCCGCCGTGCCGGGGTTGTCGTCACTGCCCGTGGGAGAGACGTAGATGTCGTTCGCGAGCGCACCCGCGTCCGCGCGCACGTCGATCGTGCCGCCGTCGCTCGCGCCGTTTCCGCCCGAGCCCGAGACCGCGCCGGCGGTGCCCGAACCATCCACGTGAGCGCCGGCCGAACCGCTCGCGTCGCGCGGCGCGCCACCCGAACCGCTCACTCCATTTGAAGCGCCGCCTGCTCCGGAGCTGCCGCCGGAGGGGCCGGACGAAGCACCGCACGCTTGCAGGATCAGCGCCGTCGCGAGGAGCCAGCGGACGCAAATTCGCATATCGGGTACAGACGGCCGGAGCCGGCGCACCAGGCAGTACGCCGGTGCGCCTCCTTTGGCACAACGTTCAAGGCGATCCGGATTCAGTCGACGAAGACGAACTCGACGTGGCGGTTCGGCGCGCGGCCGGAGCGCAGGATCTGCATCATGGTGCGTCCGCCGCCAGCCGCGGCCTTCGTCGCGCCGAGGCCCACGGGTTCGAGGCGCTTGTCGTCGACGCCCGCGCCCACGAGGTAGTCGCGGACCACCGCGGCCTGCGCGGCCGTCAGATCGAGCGCCGCCTGGTCCGCGAGCGTCTTGTCCCAGCTCGCCTCGATGCGGACGTGCCGCTTCTCGGGGTGGTTGATGAGGACGTCGGCGACCTCGTCGAGGGTCCACAGCGACGCCGCCGTGAGGTGCGTCGTCGCGCCGTCGAAGGCGATCCCCGCCTTGACGTCGAGCCCGTGCGCGGCGAGGACGACGTTGGCGAAGGGCGGCCGGCTGCGAACCGCGATGTCGATGAGCGTCGATTCGTTGGGGCCGACGTCGACGACGACGATGCGCGCGAGGTGTCCGTCCGCCGTGACGCGAACGCTGTACTTGCCGGGCGGCAGGCTGGCGGAGAATGCGCCGTCGGCGCCGCTGCTCGCCTCGACGGCGCTCGGGCCCGAGAAGGAGAGCGCGGCGGCGACGCCGCGGCGCGCCTCGTCGAGCACGTGACCGCGCACCTGACCGTTCGACGGGCCGGGCGCGAGCGCGAGCGACACCGCGCGATCGCCCGCCGCGGGCACCTCTACGGCCGCGCGCGCCGGCAAAAAGTGCGGCGCCTCGACGACGAGCTCGATCGCTCCCGGCGAAACGTCGCGCAGCACGAACGTGCCGTCGGGGTCCGTCTGCACGCGCGCGTGCGCCCGGCCGACGACGCCGACGGCCGCGCCCGCGATCGGCTCGTGCGTCGACGCGGCCGTGACCCGACCGCTCAGCGTGGGCGGCGGCGCGGCGGGCGACCCGACCCGAGAGGCGGGCGCGCTCGGGATGACGGCGGGCGGCGGCGCGATCGCGGGGACATAGGTGAACGCCAGGAACGTCGTGAGCGGCGCCTGCGGCGCGCCGTAGCCCGGCGACAGCGCGGCGAGACGAACGTCGGCGGCGAGCTCGAGCGCGAATTGGGCGCCGAGCTGTCCGCGCAGACCGAGCGCGAGCCCCGATTGATCGCGCGTCGTCCCCTGCTTCGCGAGCACCGGATCCGCCGACGCCGTCACGTGCTCGCCGTGAAAATGCACGTAGGGCAAGAAGGCGGGACCGTCGTTCGCGCCCACGGGGACGTCGAGCGTCGCGCCGTACTGGACGCGGTTGTAGCCGACGCCGTGCGCATAGCTCTCGACGTAGCGCGACTGTGGATCCGCGGGCGCGGTCTCGGATGACGCCGCGTGATCGAACACATAGCCCGTGTCGATGCTGATGCGCGCGGGCACGTGAACGGCGTGGCGCAGATCGAATGTCACCGCGGGAGCGAGCCAATAGCTGGCGGCACCGAAGCCGAGCGAGCTCTGGGCCGCGTAGCGCCGCGTCGCGCCCGTGAGCGACAGGCCGAGCCCCGCTCTCGTCACGAGCCGCCCCTTGGCTCCGAGGACGACGTCTCCGCTCGTCGTCACGAGCTCGGGATCGACGCGCGCCGTCTCCTTCCGCTCGTTGCGGTTCGCGGACGCGAGGACGGCGCCGAAGAGATCGAGCGCGTCGAAGGGCGCGAAGGCGACGACGAGCCCCGTGCGGATTCGCGCGTCCGAGTCGGCGGCGGCGAGCAGGCCGCTCGCCTTCGCGTAGTCGCCCTGGAGGCTCAGCCGCGGCCGGAGCACGTACCCGACGTCGGTCGTCGCGTCGGAAAGCGGCGTGAGCGGCGTCGCGGCGCGCGTGACGTCGATGCGCGGCGGCACGCCGGGATCGGCGTCGGCGGTGCTCACGATCTGTGGGGTGGAACCGGCGCTCGCGGTCGCGCCCGTGCCCGCGAGCTGCGGCGCGGGCTGCGGCGGCGGTTGGAGGGCGCTCGGCACTTGGGGCGCCGGCTTCGCCGATGCCGTGAGCGTCAATAGCAGCGTGGCAACGGCGGCGAGCCCACGGACCCACGAAAGGAGAGGACGCATTCGCGCAGCTCATCACATTCGCCCGCGCCACGGAAGAAGGTGAGGCGTTCGGGGCGACGGGCTTCCTACGGTAAGGTCGACCTCCATGACCTCGATGCGAAGCGACCTCCAGCGTATTGCCCATCGCGCGATGCTCGACCGCGGGCTCGTGTCCGAGTTTTCGGCCGAGGAGCTCGCCGAGGCGCAAGGCCTCGCCCCGGGGATCGGATCGCCCGATCCCCAGCGTCGCGATCTCCGCGACCTTTTGTGGGCGTCGATCGACAACGACGACTCGCGCGATCTCGATCAGCTCACGGTCGCGCAGTCGATCTCGGCGACGGAGACCAAGATCCTCATCGCGATCGCCGACGTCGACGCGAAGGTGAAGCGAGGGTCGGCGCTCGATCACCACGCCCAGACCAACACGACGTCGGTCTACACCGACGCGCGGATCTTCCCCATGCTGCCGGAGCGCCTCTCCACCGATCTGACGTCCCTCAACGAGGGCCAAGAACGCCTCGCGCTCGTCGTCGACATGGCCGTCGACGGCGAAGGACAGGTGAAGCGCGCGGAGCTCTATCGCGCCGTCGTCGTCAACCGCGCCAAGCTCGCCTACAACGCCGTGGCCGCGTGGCTCGAAGGAAAGGCGGACGCGCCCGCGAAGGTCGCCGCCGTCGTGGGGCTGGCCGAAAATCTGCGGCTGCAAGACCGCGTCGCTCAGTCGCTCCGTCGGCAGCGGCACCTGCACGGCGCCCTCGAGCTCGAGACGCTGCAGCCGCGCGCCGTCTTCGAGGGCGACGCCGTCTCGGATCTCCACGTGGACCAGCAGAACCGCGCCCAGCAACTGATCGAAGACTTCATGGTGGCCGGGAACGTCTCGACGGCGCGGTTCCTCGAGAAGAAGGGGTTCCCGTCGGTGAGGCGCGTGCTGCGCTCGCCCGAGCGCTGGAAACGGATCGTCGAGCTGGCGGCGCCTTTCGGCACGCAGCTGCCCGACGAGCCCGACGCCCGCGCGCTCGAGGGCTTCCTCGGCGAGCGCCGCCGCGCCGACCCGGAGCGTTTCCCGGACCTGTCGCTCTCCGTCGTGAAGCTGCTCGGCCGCGGCGAGTACTCCGTCGAGACGCCGGGCCAGCGCGCGACCGAGCACTTCGGGCTCGCCGTGCGCGACTACACGCACTCTACGGCGCCGAACCGCCGCTTCCCCGATCTCCTCACGCAGCGGCTCGTGAAGGCGGCGCTCGCGAAGGAGCCTCCGCCCTATTCGGTCGCCGAGCTCGCGGCGCTCGCGCTGCACTGCACGAACGCGGAGGACGCCGCGGCCAAGGTGGAGCGGCAGGTGAGAAAATCAGCCGCCGCCCTGCTCTTGCAGCCGCGGATCGGAGAGACCTTCGACGCCTTCGTCACGGGCGCGTCGACGAAGGGCACCTGGGTGCGGCTCCTGCGACCTCCCGTGGAGGGACGCGTCGTGAGCGGCTTCGAGGGGCTCGACACCGGTGATCGCGTCACGGTCAAGCTCGAGCACACCGACGTCGAGCGCGGGTTCATCGACTTCTCACGGCGGGGGCGCTGACGCCATGACGACCAAGTCCGACGATCCCGTCGTCGCGTATCGCGATCGGGAGTTCTTGGACAGCGACGACGGGCGGCCGCTGCGCATCATCGCCGAGTACCTGGCGCCGCTGCGCGCCCTGCGCGAGCAGCAGGTGCGCGACACGATCGTCTTCTTCGGCTCGGCGCGCATTTCGCCCGACGGTCCGCTCGGCCGTTACTACGCCGAGGCGCGCGCGCTCGCCCGCGCCGTCACGGAGTGGTCGATGACGCTCGGGGGGCCTGACCACCAGCGCATCGTCTGCTCGGGCGGCGGCCCCGGGATCATGGAGGCCGCCAACCGCGGCGCGCAGGAGGCCGGCGGCCGCACGATCGGGTTCAACATCGGCCTCCCCCACGAGCAGCGACCCAACCCGTACATCACGCCCGGCCTCTCCTTCGAGTTTCACTACTTCTTCATGCGCAAGCTCTGGTTCGCGCACACCGCGTGCGCGATCGTGGCGTTCCCCGGCGGGTTCGGCACGCTGGACGAGATGTTCGAGATCCTCACGCTGCAGCAGACGGCGAAGCTCGATCGCAAGGTCGTCATGCTCCTCTACGGATCGGACTACTGGCGCGAGATCGTCGACTTCGACGCGCTCGTTCGCCACGGCACGATCAGCGCGGAAGATCTGAAGCTGTTCACCTTCGTCGACGATCCGGCGACGGCGCTGCGCGCGCTGCAGGCGGGGCTCGCGCCGTCGGCCCCGCCGACGCTCTCGGGAGGGCCCGCGCCGACGGGCACGCCGGCCTTCGCGCCCTCGCGACTCCCCGACGACGACGGGTGAGCAGTACCGTCGACTCTGCGCCTCGCGGAACGCGGCGACTTTCGGTTAGTGTCCTCGCGAGAGGACAACCGACGCCATGCTGACCCTCGCCCTCGATCTCGGCACCTCTTCGTGTCGGAGCGCCTTGTTCGACGTCCGCGGGCGTCGTCTGCGCGACACGACGGCGCAGCGATCGTACGACCTCGACACCGACAAGGAAGGCAAGGCGGAGCTCGACGCCGCGACGGTGCTGCACGCGCTGCGCGCCTGCATCGACACGACGCTCGCGGCCTGGTCCGGCGAGCCGCGCTTGCGTTCGCAGCCCATCGCCGCCGTCGGGACCTCGTGCTTCGGGCACAGCCTGATCGGCACCGACGACGATGGACGCGCGCTGACGCCGATCATCACGTGGGCCGACAGCCGCATGCGCCGGACGGCGGCGATGCTGCGCACGAAGTACGACGAACGGAAGATCCACGCGCGCAGCGGATGCATGATCCGCGCGTCGTTCTGGCCCGCCAAGCTGCGCTGGTTGGCGAAGACGAGCCCGGCCGTCGTCAAGGGCGTCAAACGGTGGCTCTCGCCCGCGGAGTGGCTGTACCAACAGTTTTGTGGCGAGGTTCGCAGCGCGCACGGCATGGCCACGGGCACAGGGCTCTACAACCCGCGCACGCGCGCCTATGACCCCGTGCTCCTGAGCCTCGCCGACGTCAGCGAGCGCGTGCTTCCGATCATCGGCGACGAGCCGCTGCGCCTGTTGCCGGACCGCGCCGACGAGTGGCCCGCGCTGCGCGACGCGCAATGGTTCCCGGCGATCTTCGACGGCGCGGCGTCGAACCTCGGCTCGGGTGCGACGACGCCGCGTCACGCGGCGATCAACGTCGGCACGAGCGCCGCGGTTCGCGTCATGCACCACACGAGCGCCGCCGCTCCCGCGAAGGCGCCGTTCGGACTGTTCTGCTACCGCGTCGACGCGAAACGACACCTCATCGGCGGCGCGGTGTCCAACGCCGGCAACCTGCGCGCGTGGTGCCTTCGCGAGCTGCGCCTGCCGGACGATCCGGACATCATCGAGGGCGTCCTCGCGAAGCGGCGCGCGCCCGACCACGGCCTGCTCGTGCTGCCCTTCTGGAACGCCGAGCGCGCGCCGAATTGGAACGAGGACGCCGGCGGCACGATCGTCGGCATCACTCAGGCCACGACGGCGATGGACCTGCTGCAGGCGATCACCGAGTCGAGCTACTACCGTTTGGCGACGATCGTCGACCACATCCCGGCCGGCAGGTCGCCGCGGTTCCTGGTCGGCGGCGGCATCCAGAAGTCGCCGTCGAGCCTGCAGCGCCTCGCCGACGTCATGGGTCGTCCGCTCACGGCGCTCAACGAGCCGGAGGCGAGCCTGCGCGGCGCCGCGATCTTCGCGCTGGAACGCTTGGGCCACCGGGACGTGCTGGCTCCGGCCACGGGACGCACGGTGAAGCCCGACGCCGCGCGCGCCAAGCGCTACGCGATCGAGCGCGCGCGCATGGCGGAGCTGTGCGCGACGATCGATCTCGTCCGCTCCTGACGCGCGCGCCAGGACTCGGCGGCGCGCGCGACGATCGCCGTCGCGGCGAACGCGGCCAGCACAGGCAAAGGGTGCGCTTCGAGCCACGCGATCGGGCGGGCCGTCGGGTTCGGCAGCGACGTCGTTCGTTCGAGGAGCCAGCCCGTGGCGGCCGTCGCGGCCGCGAGTGCCGCCGCGCACCGCACGGGGGCGTACGTCCGCGTGCGCGCGAGCAGCAACACCCACGGCACGACGAGCAGCAGCAGCACGACTTGCGCGAGCTCGATGCCCGTGTTGAAACCCAGCAGCGTCCAGACGATCTGCGCGCGGCCGAGATCGTGTCCGCCCAGGGTCCGCGCGAACGCGAGGCCGTGGATCAAGCCGAAGGCCGCGGCGAGCCAGGTCTCGCGGCGCGGAAAGATCGGCCGAACCGCGTGCAACGCCGTCACGAGGATCGACAAGGCGATCGCCGGCTCGACGAGCGCCGCCGGCCCTCGCACCCAGCCGAGCGCCCCCAGGGCCAGCGTCGCCGAGTGGCCCAGCGTGAACGCCGAGACGACGCGCGCGAGCGCGCCGAGCGTGTCGCGCGACGCGCGCGCACCGACCCAACGCCCGCGCGCGGCGACGAGCGGCGCCGCCAACATGAGCGCGAGCAGGAACATCAGGTGATCGGTGCCCGTCGCGATGTGATCCGCGCCGAGGGCGACGGCACCGCCGAGACCGCGCCAGAAGCTGCCGTCGCGCCGAATGACGACGTCGTGATTCCACGCGCGCACGGTGCCGAGGAGCCGAGGCGCGCCCTCGGCTCCGACACCGCCCGCCCAGTCCGAACGCAAGAAGATCGCCGTGTGGTGCGACACGATCTCGCGCGCGACGAGCTCGTCGCGCAGCCGCACGGACCGTGCGTCGTCGCCGTGCGGCGGCCGCAGCGCGAGGGCGAAGACGGCGCGCGGGCCGTCGGCGGCGTCGCGGCCGACGATGCCGACGTTGCCGACGACCTCGGTGCCCCAGGGGCGCCCCCCATCGACGGTCGTCGCTTCGACGTGCGTCGCCGCGTACGCGCGCAGGCGCACGGCGTGACGAGCCACGATCTCGGCCGCCGACTCGTGCGGCTCCGCGAGCCGCTCGCCCAGCGCGCGCTCGAGCTCTTCGACGGGGACGTCCTGCTCGATGCGCAGCTCGTCGACGGTGAAGTCGACGAACGCGATCGAGCC
>DATAZS010000587.1:0-3379 GCA_036271915.1 Polyangia bacterium | reverse complement strand
GCCGCGACGTGCTCTGGCTCGACTACGAGGCGTTCGACGAGATGGCCGTGCTCGAGCTCGAGAAGGTCGCGCGCGCCGTGGTCGCCGAGCACGGCTGCCTGCACGCGGCGATCGCCCACCGCACCGGGCGGCTCGAGGTGGGCGAGGCGTCGGTCGCGATCGCCGTCTCGGCCGCGCATCGCGCCGCCGCGCTGACCGCCTGCCAACAGGCGATCGACACGCTCAAGCTGACGGTGCCGATCTGGAAGAAGGAGCGCTACGCCGACGGCGAGGAGTGGGTCTCACAGGGCTCCTGAGACCACGGGTGGCCGGGCCCTACGGGTTCGGGTCGCGCGGGGCCCTGAACTCGCCGAGATCGTTCGCCGCATCGCGCGGGCCGGGGTACTCGGCCTGCAGTGGCGGATCGCGGTGGTCGCGCGCGCCGTACTCCTCGATCTCGGCCGCCTCGTCCGTCGAGCTCGGCGCGCCGCGCAGGCGCTTGATCCAGTCGGCGATGCTCATGCGGCCATTGTGGGCGCTCGGCAGAGCGAACGCAAACCCGCCGCGCGCGTAACAAGCCGTTAGCGGACCGCGCGCTACCGTGAGAGCGTGGCCATCGATCCCGAGCACGCCGAGGACATCTTCCTGCGTGCGCCCGCTCCCGCCCCGACGACGCCGTCGGGGCCGATCCACCCGCGCTCGGGCCTGCGCGACACGCTGCGCAAGGTCTTCGCGCCGCTCGGAGGTCTCGGGCTGCTGCTCGCGAAGTTCGCGGCGAGCGCCAAGTTCATCCTGCTGCTCGGGCTCAAGGGCAAGTACCTGGCGACGATCGGGACGATGCTGATCTCGATCGGGGCGTACACCCTGCTGTGGGGCTGGCGCTTCGCGGCGCTGTTCGTGGCGCTGCTGATGGTGCACGAGCTCGGCCACGCGATCGCGCTGCGCCGCGAGGGCATCGCCACCAGCCCGATCCTGTTCGTGCCGTTCCTCGGCGCCGTGATCGGCATGCGCGGACGCCCGCACGACGCCTGGGTCGAGGCGAAGGTCGGCCTCGCCGGCCCGCTGCTCGGCTCGGCCGGCGCCGCCGGCGTGCTGCTGCTCGCCCACGAGACGAACTCGCGGCTGCTGAGGGCCGTGGCGTTCACCGGCTTCTTCCTGAACCTCTTCAACCTGCTGCCCGTGGTGCCGCTCGACGGCGGCCGCGCGGCGGCGGCGCTGCACCCGCTCGTCTGGCTCGCGGGCATCGTCGGCCTGGCCGCGCTCGCCGTCTGGCACCCGAACCCGATCCTCTTCCTGTTCCTGATCATCGGCGGCATGGAGGCCTACAAGCGGCTGCGCGCCTGGCGCGCCGGCGATGCCGCGACGGCCGCCTACTACGCCGTCACGCGCAACCAGCGCGTAGCCGTGGCCGTCACGTACCTCGGGCTGGCCGCCCTGCTCGTCGTGGGCATGGCCCACTCACACGTGCACACCTAGGTGTCGGAGGGCACCGGTGCCGCCTCGAGCGTGGCGCCCTTCGGCAGCTTCGTCGCCGGGTTCACATCGAAGACGATGTCCTCGGCGACGTAGTGCGAGCGGAACGTGTCGGTGTGGACGACCGTGCCGTCGGCGGCCGTGACCGTGCGCGCGACCTCGAAGTCGAAGCCGCGCTCGCCGTCGGTCTGCTGCGAGAACTGGCCCTTCGGCACGTCGGGATCGGAGACGTAGCGCTTGCCCGGCTTCGTGTAGTTCGCCTCGGCGCCTGGCGCGAGCGTGGTCGTGCGGCCGGTCGGAGCCGACAGCAGCGCCACGGTGAGCGTCGAGTCGGTGTACGACGTCTGCACGACGATCGTGTGGCCCGTGTCGTTCGTGAACGCGAAGTCGGGCCCGCCGTCGGCGACCGTCGCGTCCATGCCCTCGGGGTAGTGATCGATGTAGAAGCTGTGGTTCTGGCGGGTGTTGATCTCGTAGCCGCCGTTCGCCGCGGCGTCGAAGATCGTCGTCGCGACCTGGCAGACACCGCCGCCGATGCTCGGCACGAGCAGGCCGTTCTCGATCGCCTGGCCCTCGAGGAAGCCGCGATCGGCGGTGCGCGGTCCGACGGCCTCGTTGAACGAGAAGCGCGCGCCAGGCGCGATCTGGTAGCCGTTCAGGATGTCGGCCATCAGGTGCACGTTGACGATGCGGTTCGGCGACGAGACGCCCATGCCGGTCGTCGCGACGCTGACCACCTTCGAGACGCCGAGCGCGCGCGCCTGCTTCGTCGTGAAGTCGGCGTGCGTCAGCCGGAACGCGATGCGGGCCGTCCGGCCGCCCGCGAGGTGCAGCCCCGCGGTCGTCATGTGCCGCGCGGTCAGCTCGGCGTTCAGGCTGATGCCGCTGTGCGAGGTGACAACCGTCACGTTGGCGTCGTCATCGTCCGAGTCGGCCACGAAGCTGGCGTTCTTCGGCTGCTTCAGCGCGCCTGTGACCTGGGCCGTGAGGAACGTGCGGACGCGTGCGGGGTCGAACGACACGCCGATCGTGTGCGCGTAGGCCTTCGTCGTGAGGAGCGGTGCGAGCTGCGAGGGCGCGAGCGGCCCGCCGCCGCCCTTGCGGGTCACGGTGATCGGGCCCGAGAGCAGCCGCGCCACGCGGGCGCGCGCCTTCTGGGCCGCCCCGGTGGTGATGTCGGGCTGGCGCACGAGGCGGACCACGCGGACGTCGGCCCTGCCGGCGATCGAGGCCAGGGCGATCGCGTCGAGCGTCGGCACGGTCGCGAACGCGCGTCCCGCCTTGCCTGGCTGCACGACTGCGTCGCCGTTCGGCGCCAGCGTCAGACCGGCGTCGACGGGCCTGGTGACGGCTGCCTGCAGCGACGCAGGGAGGTCGAAGCTCTTCGGCAGCAGCAGCACCGGCGCGACGACGGCGTGGTAGCCGAACGGGACGAGCGTCGAGCGCAGACGTCCCATGCGCATGGCCCGGCGCACGGTCGCCGCGGCGTCGACGTGGATGCCGAGCGCCGACGGCACGACCTCCGCGCTGCGCCCGTTGACGCGGACGCGGATCGGCACGTCGAGCCGCCGATCGAGCTCGCGCGCGAGCACGTCGGTCGCAGAGGCGCGCGAGAGCCCGCCGAGATCGACGCCGGCGGACGACACGCCGGACGCGACGTGACCGGACAGCCGCACGGCGCTGACGCCGACCGCGACTCCCACGATCGCGACCACGGCGACGGGGACGATGAGCGCTCGCCGACCGGTCACACCTCGCTTGCGGCCGTACACGCGCATCGGCTCGCGGCCGCCTGTGACAGGCGGCCGGCGTCGGCGATTGCGGGGACGTTCGCGCGTGGCCACGACGTGTGTCTCGATCTCTCCGACGAATGGACGCGCGCGAGGCGCAGGGACCCGGAGGCCGGCAGTCTAGAGGGTGTTCCGGG
>DATAZS010000586.1:0-6903 GCA_036271915.1 Polyangia bacterium | reverse complement strand
GAGCCGTGCAATGACCGCAACAGCGAACGGAAAATCAACGAAGGCGCGCTGGATCGGAATCCCTGCCGCTGCGTTGTTACTCGGCAGCGCGATGAGTTGTTACCGTGGGCCGGCCTCGGACGATTCAAAGGATCTATCGAGCCCCTCGTCCTGGTCCTCGTCCCCTTGGGGCCAGTCGGATCACGGCGCGTCGTCGGCGACGTGCACCTCCGGCCAGACGGACGCCGGCGTTGGGGCGACCGGCGGTACGACGTACGCGGACGCACGTCTGGAGGACGTCGCCGAAACCCGAGACGCCAGCGCGCGTCCGGACGGCGATTTGCCGAATTCGGCGCCGCCCGCGGCGTGCCCCGACGTCGCCGTCGCGCGCTTCAAGGAGTTGCTCATCATCGATCCGAGCGTCGTGGGCGATTCGCGCGCCGACAACGGCGCCGTCGACCGTCCGTGGAGCTTCCGCGCGCGGATGGAAGACCTGTCGGGCGACGCCGTGGCCGCGGGTCCGCTCGTCGACGCGTGGCTCGAACAGTGGCAGAGCCTGCAAGAGGTGCCAGCGTCCGCAGATCCCGGCGCCGCCCAGATCGCCATCACGCCGCGGACCGGCGTCGACGAGGCGCTTCGCTGCGCATGGCTTCAGCGTTCACCCGCGAACGGCTGCGCGGACGGCTGCGCGTCTTGTCGCACGCGGCAGCTCGACATGGCGGTGGCCCCGTTCCGCCTGCTGGCCATCGTGAACCGCACCGACTTGGCCACGGGCGGGGCGTGCGGGAATGACGGTGGACAGCTGCGCTTCGTGTACGGCGCCGCGGCCTCGGACGGCTCCTCGTCGCTGCCGTTGACCGTGATCTTCGAATATCAGATCGCGCTTCACGACGACGAATCGCTGCGCGCGTGGGCCGCGGCCTGGCACGATCTCGGCGCGGCGGAGCTGGGCCCGTCGTTCGCCGCCCGCCTGGCGACCGTGGTGTCGCGCGGCCTCGAACGGGCGACGCTGAATCGCGTGCTGACCAACGAGGTCGCGTTCGGCCAAGGCGACGGGCTGCCCTGGGAGCTGCGCCAGTTCGTGCCGGCGCAGACCGACGCGGGTGTCGTCCGGCTCGTCGAGGTGGCGACGGCGCAAACGCCGCGGCTCACGCTCGAAGCGGCGCCCGAGCTCGGCAGCTGGCTCGACGACAACGCGGCGTCAGTGCTCGGCGGAGACAACCTGCTCGACGCCCGCTTTCTGGCCGCGAGCGCCCCGATGCCCACGCCTGGCTTCGCTTGGCAGACCCTGGCGCGCGATCCCGCCGTCAACGCGGCCTTCAACCACAACACCTGCAACGGTTGCCACGGCGGCCGCGCTGCCGATGACGTTCCCTTCCAGCACATCGCGCCCTCAGCGACGGTCGCCTCCGGCTACTACGCCGCCTCGGCCGGTCCCGCTCGCCTCTCCAAATACCTCGACAACCCCGGTCACGACGACGAGCTCGGCCGCCGCGAGTCAGCGCTGGCGACGCTGATATGCGGCCGGTGCGGCGGGTACTAGCGGAACGCGGCCACATTCTCCGTGGCCCATTGATCGAAGGACGCGGGCTTGGCGCCCGTGACCGCTTCGACGGTGTCGGTGACCGTCGCCACGAGGCCCTCGCGCACCTCGCGCCACAGCGTGACGAGCGCCTCGACGACCGCCGGGGGCATGCCCGCCGTCAGCAGGGCCCGGCGTGCCTCGTCATCGGAGATCGGCTCGAAGCGCAGCGGTCGTTCGATGACGGCGCCGATCTTCGCGGTCATCTCGGCGTACGTCAGCAGCGCGGGGCCCGTGACCGCGAGCGCCTGGCCCTCGTGGGCGTCGGTCGTGAGGGCCTTGGTCGCGACGGCGGCGAGGTCTTCGGGGTGGATCATGGCGATGCGGCCGTCTCCCGTCGACGCGCGCACGACGCCCTGGGCCTTGATCGTGCGCGCCCAGGCCACGGCGTTCGACATGAAGCCCACTGACTGCACGAACGTGTAGGGCACGCCGCTCGCGCGGATCGCGTCCTCGCCGCGTCCGTGCCACAGCGCGATCGCCGTCGCCTCGCCCGTCGCGCGTGCGCCGAGCGACGACAGCTTCACGAGGCGCTTCGTGCCCGCCGTGCGCGCGGCCTCGGCGGCGAGGGCGTCGCGCCGCTCGAGGTCGGGGCCGCTGTTGACGAGGAACAACGTGTCGGCGCCCGCGAGGGCCGCCGCGAGGGCCGCGCCGTCGGCCAGGTCGCCCACGGCGACATCGACGCGATCTCCGAAGCGCGCGCGCGCGGCGGCGGCGTCGCGCGCCAAGACGCGCGGACGCTCGCCCAGCGCGATGAGGCGCGTGACGACGCGGCCTCCGATGTTCCCCGTGGCGCCCGTGATGACGTGAAGCATGACGATGGTCCTTTCGATCGAGAGGAGTCGGACAAATGCTCAGATATGGGTAAGATGCTGCGGCATGCGCAGATCGCCGTCAGCTCGCGTTTTGCCTGCGCAGGTGCGATATGAAATCCAGCGCCAGTTCACGGAATCATGAAACCTGCTCACATTCGTCGGCGGCCGCGGCAGCGCCGCGCGTGGCAGACCGTCGAGGCGGTGCTCGACGCCGTGACGCAGGTCTTGAAGCGCGGTGGCGTTGACGCCGTCACGACGAACCGCATCGCGGCGCGGGCCGGCGTCAGCATCGGGTCGGTGTATCAATACTTCCCCGACAAGCGCGCGATCTTCGTCGCGCTGCGCGAGCGCCACGTCGAGCAGATGGGCCGCCTCGTCGAGAGCAAGCTCGTCGCGAGCGCGGACGCGACGCTCGAGGGGCTCATGCGCGGCCTCCTCGAGGCGATGATCGCAGCGCACGCCCTCGATCCAGAGCTGCATGATCTCTTGCTCATGCAGGCGCCGCAGGGCGCAGACGAGGATCAAGACTTCGAGCGGCGCCTGCGCGGCGCGCTGCGCCTCGCGCTGACGTCGCGCGCCCACGAGCTGCCGCCGGCGTTCGATCTCGAGCGCGCGCTGTTCGTGCTCACGAACGTCGTCGAGGCGCTCGCGCACGGCGTGGTCCTGCGGCGTCCCGCGACGCTCTCGCTGCGCGCCGCGACCGACGAGGCGGTCCGCGCCGTCATGGGCTATCTCTGCGCGGGTGCCACCGCGCGCGTCAGCGGCTCGCGGCCCAAGCGCGCGCGAGCGCCGCGTGATCGGGTACGAGACGGACGCCGACGCGGACGTACGCCGGCAGGCCAAAGCTCCCGCAAGAGCGGAGCGTGACCCCGCGCGCGCGCAGCCGTCCGCAGAGGGCGTCCGCGTCTCCGACTTCGTAGAGCAGGAAGGGGCCGCCGCTGTGCGCGGGACGGCCGGCCACGGTCGACAAGGTCTCGGCGAGCGAGGCGCGCAAGGTCGCGACGCGCGCGACGATCGCGCCCAGGTGCGTGGACATGAGCCGCGCGGCGACGATGCCGGCGGCTTGCGCGGCGCTCGAGACATTCCATGGGGGCAGCGCGCTCTGCACGGCGCGCGCGACGTCCCGTGACGCCAGCAAGTAGCCGAGGCGCAGCCCCGCGAGCGCGAAGACCTTGGTCATCGATCTGAGAATCACGACGTTCGACGCGGGCGCGAGGCCCGCGACGTCCTCGAAGAGCGGCTGATACGCCTCGTCGACGACGAACAGCGTGTCGGGCCAACGTCGCGCGAACGTCGCGAGATCGTCGTCGGAGGCGCTCGTCAGACAAGGATTCGACGGGCGGCACAGGAAGGCGATCGCGGGCGCGTGCGCCGCGAGCGCGCCGTCGAGGGCTGCCGTCGACAGCGCGAACGCGGGCGCCGTCATTCGAACCGTGACGACGGCGGCGCCGCTCGCGCGCAGCGCCTGCTCGTACTCGCCGAAGGCGGGCGTCACGACGAGGCCCGTGCGGCCCGCGCCGGCGAAGGCGCGCGCCAAGGTCCAGATGAGCTCGACGGAGCCGGCGCCCGCGACGACGTGCTCGGCGTCGACGTCCTGCGCGGCGGCGATCGCGTCACGAAGGGGCAGGGCGGTCGCGTGGGGATAGCGCGTCGGATCGGCGGCGCGCGCGGCGTCGATGATCTCGGGCGGCGGCGCGAAGGGCGAGATGCCCGTCGAGAAGTCGACCTGACCCGGCTCCGCCGATCCGCCGTGCGCGACGGGGCGAAGCGCCCGCAGCTCGGGGCGCGCCTCAGGAGCCACGCACGACGCTCATGACGAGGACGACGGCGAGCGCCGCCGCGCCGCCGAGCACGCGCACGGCGCGCGTGATGTCGCGCGCGACGGGCGCGCGAAGCCCGCCGCCCAAGCGATAGACGCCGGCCTTCTCGAGCGTGATGCCGAGCGCGCCCGCCATCGCCGCCATGGGGTGGCCCGCGTTCGGGCTCTCGGTGCGCGCGCGATCGCGTCTCCACACGGCGAATGCGCGCGCCGGCGAGCCGTCGCCGAGCCGCGCCGTCGCGATCACCAGCAGCGCCGTCAGGCGCGCGGGGATGATGTTCGCGGCGTCGTCGACGCGCGCGGCGCACTTCCCCAGCCACTCGAGGTCGCCGCGATAGCCGATCATCGAGTCGAGCGTGTTGATGGCGCGGTACGCGATCGCGGCTGGCACGCCGCCGATGGCATAGAAGAAGAGGGGCGCGACGATCGAATCGGACGCGTTCTCGGCGACGGACTCGACGGCCGCCGCCGCGATGAGCGAAGCGTCGAGCGACGCCGTGTCGCGCGACACGAGGTGCCCGAGCGCGGCGCGCGCCGCGGGCAGGTCGTCGGCGTCGAGCGCGCGGCGCACGCGGAGCGCCGCGGCCCCGAGCGCGCGCATCGCGAAGGCGCTCTTGAGGAGGTAGATGGCGACGAGCGCGCGCACGAGGCCGCCCGTGAGACCAAGGAGCCACGCCGTTCCACCGCCGAAGACGAGCGGGCCCGCGAGCGCCATGAGCGCGCCCCACGCGAAGGCGGGCGCGGGCAACGCGGGCGCGCGGGCACGTAGCCACTTCTGCAGTCGACCCATCCACACGACAGGGTGAACGCGCGCGGGCGGCTCGCCGAAGAGGAGATCGGCGACCACGGCGGCGACGAGGATGATGACGTCGTCGCTCACGCGTTCTCCTCGAGCCACCGCTTGACGCCCAGGTCGACGGCTCGATAGACGGCCGCGCCGATCGCGGCGCCGACGGCCGTGTGCTTTCCGGCGAATCGCTCGGCCTCGACCGCGTCCACCGCGGGCGCCGCGACGACGATGCAGTCGGTCCCGGTCCCGCTCGCGGGGCGGCCCGACACGGGGCTCGGCCAACCGGACGCGAGCAGCGCCGCCGTGCGCGCCTCGGCCACGAGGGCGCACGCTTCGACGAGCGCCTCCTCGGCGAGCGGCACGGAGACGACGCACAGCAGGTTGATCGTTCCGGCGTGTGCGTCGTCGGGCGGATCGCCGACGGCGCGCGCGTTGCCGAGGCCCACGGTGGCGACACACCGCGCGCGCACGCCGCGGATCTCGACGGTCACGTCTTCGAAGCGGCGGACGTCGCGCGCCGTCATCAACCCCACGGCGTCGGGCCGTCCGACGTGGACGAGAGAGTCGCGCATGACGTCGCGCGCGTCGATGTCGGGATCGAGCTCGGTGAGGCGCACCTCGCGCCACACGACGCAGTCCGCGCGTCGGCGGCCGCCGTTGACGATGGCCCACGACAGCACCTCGTGCGCGCCGTCCAAGGGGACGACGAGTGCGCGCCCGTCGCCGATCTCGACGATCTGCACGTCGGTCACGCCGTCCCCCGTGCGAGGTCCATGAGGGCGCCTGGATCGAAGTGACGATCGACGAAGTCGGCCAGGCCATCGAAGACATCATCGAGCGGCCGCGTCGCCGCGCCGAAGAGCGCGCGCATGACGTCGGGCGACTCGAAGAGTCCGTGCGCGTAGAGGCCGAGCACGCTGCCGCGCTGCCATCCGATGGCATCGCCCGCGTCGTTGCGGATGGCGATGTCGGCGTCGCCAACGAGCACCGTGCGTCCGTGGTGGATCTCGTAGCCGTCGAACGCCACGTCCGCGAGCGCGCGCCACACGCCCGTGACGGCGTCGAAGCGGCAGCGCGTCTCGCGCAGCAGCTTGTGGCGCTCGAAGCGGGTCTCGACGGGCAGCAGCGCGAGCCCGCGCGCGTCGCCGTCGACGCCGTGCGGATCGACGAGCGCGCTCCCCAACATCTGCAGGCCGCCGCACACGCCGAGCACGCGTCCGCCGCGCGCCGCGTGGCGGAGGATCGCGTCGTCGAGACCCTGCGCGCGCATCCACGCGCGATCTCCGCTCACGTGCTTCGAGCCGGGCAGGATGATCCAGTCGGCGCCCTCGAGATCGGCGGCCGTCGTCGCCCACCGCACACGGAGGCCCGCGGAGTCGCGCAGCGGCTGGTACTCGTCGAGGTTGGAGATGCGCGGGAAGGCCAAGATTACAACGCACGCAATGGGCGCGCCGTCGCCCGTCGTGGCCCGATCGTAGACGCCGTCCTCTTCGGGCAGGCCATGACCGCGCCACAGCGGCAGCACGGCGCGCGTGGGCACGCCCGTGAGGCGCCGCAGTTCCTCGGGACCGGGTGGCAGGAGCGCGGCGTCGCCGCGAAATTTATTGAGCACGAACGCGCGGACGAGCGCGCGCTCGTCGGCGGGCAGCAGCTGGTGCGTGCCGAAGAGGTGCGCGAACGCGCCGCCGCGATCGATGTCGGCGACGAGCAGGCACGCGGCGTTCGCCTCGCGCGCCGTGCGCATGTTCACGAAGTCTGCGGCGTGCAGGTTGATCTCGGCGGGTGAGCCTGCGCCCTCGATGACGACGAGCTCGTTGTCGCGCAGCAGCGCGTGCAGCGCCTCGTGCGCGAACGGCCACAGCCGCGCGCTGCGCTCGCGCCACGGCACGCGCGCCAGATCCTCGCGGACCTGCCCGAG
>DATAZS010000585.1:0-2335 GCA_036271915.1 Polyangia bacterium | reverse complement strand
CCTCGATGCGTCGGTTCTGCTGGCGGCCTTCCTCAGTGTCGTTGCTCGCGATGGGACGCTCGCCGCCGTAGCCGACGGCCGTGATGCGGTCGGCGGCGATGCCCTTGTCGACGAGGTACTTTCGGCAGGCCTCGGCGCGCTTCTGCGACAGCGTCTTGTTGCTCTTGGCGTTGCCCTTCGTGTCGGTGTGCCCTGAGATCTCGACGCGCGCGCTGCGCTTGTGCGCCATGAACTCGTAGACGATGTCGAGCTTCACCTCGGACTCACGGCGCACGTACGCCTTGCCCGTGTCGAAGACGATGCCGTCGAGCACGAACGGCGGCGGCGCGGGCGGTCGCTTGTAGCGCAACGTCAGCTTCACCGTCTGCTTCGGCTCGTTCGTGACCGTCACCGTCGCCGCGACGTCGCGTCGTCCCAGGATCAAATATGTGAGCTCGTACTTCTGTCCGTTGGGAACCAGCGTCTCGGCGAAACCCTCGTCGTCGGTTTCGTCCGTGTAGAACTTCGCGCCCGCGGGCGACGTCAGTGCGACGACGACGCCCTTGATCGGCCCCTTGTCCTTGTCGACGACGAAGAACTTGATGACGGCGTCGTTCTTCGTCGCCTCGAGCTTCCCGGGGCCGGCCTTCGATTTCGCGCCGTACGCCTCCTTTTTCGCGTTCGCGCCGTCCGAATCGTGCAGCACGAACGTGCCCGCGTCGGGATCGACGCGCGCGTACGCCGGGCCGCCCATGGCCACACACGCGAGCCCAGCGATCAGCAAGCGCCGCATGTCAGAGCGCGTACCCGCCCGCCTCGATCGTGTGCAGCGCGATCTTCCGGCGCAGCGAGAACGTGTTCACGCGATCGAGCGTGTAGTAGCTGTTGATGTCGCGCACCTCGCGGCCCCACTCCTCTTCCTGCGACATCCACATCAGCATCTCGCGCACCATGTCGAACACCTCCTCGTGCGCCTTCGCGACGAAGAGCTGCGTCATGCAGATCGGGATGCGCGACTTCTCCTCACCCTGCGCCGCCACCATCTGCATCGTGCGCGTGATGGCCGAGTCCATGCCGAACGTGAGGATCATGCAGTCAGCCAGGCCGCCCAGCAGCTCCTGCTTGTCGGAGATCTGCTGCATGTACTTCTGCACGCCCAGCGACGCCGCGTAGACGATCGCGCGCTTCGCGTAGTCGCACTTGTTGCGCTCGCGCCCCAGGAATCCCTCGGGCTGGCGGCGCACGAACTTCATCGGGTCGGCGAGCTCGGCCTGCACCTCGCCCACCATCTGCATGAGCGCGAGCTTGCCTGCCAACGCGCGCTTCAACATCGTGCCGGGCACGAGCAGGCGGTTGATCTCGTTCGTGCCCTCGAAGATGCGGTTGATGCGCGCGTCGCGGCTCGCGCGCTCGATGGGGTAGTCCTCGATGTAGCCGGCGCCGCCGAAAATTTGCAGCGTCTCGTCGGCCGTCGCGTGCAGCATCTCGGAACCGAACACCTTGATGATCGACGCCTCGATCGCGTACTCCTCGACGCCGTCCAGCTGCTTCTTCTGCGCGCCCGGATCCTTCGGATCGATCGCCTTCCAGCGCGCGTCGAGCAGGCCCGCCGTGCGGAAGCCCATGGCCTCGCTCACGTAGATCTGCGTCGCGATGTCGCCAATTTTTTTTCGTATTAGATCAAACTCGGCGATCGGCTTGCCGAACTGCTTGCGGTCGCGCGCGAACTTCACGCCCATCTCCAGGATGTGCTTCGCGCCGCCCGTCGCGCCCACGCCCAGCTTCCAGCGCCCGATGTTGAGGATGTTGAACGCGATCTTGTGGCCCTTGCCGATCTCGCCCAGCACGTTCTCGACGGGGATCGTGCAGTCCTCCAGATAGAGAGGACACGTCGAGCTGCCGCGGATTCCCAGCTTGTGCTCCTCGGGGCCGACGGTCAGCCCGGGCGCGCTGCGGTCGACGAGGAAAGCCGTGAACTTCTCGCCGTCGACCTTCGCGAAGATCGTGAAGATGTCGGCGAAGCCCGCGTTCGTGATGTAGAGCTTGCTGCCCGTGAGCTTCCAGCTCTTGCCGTCGGCCGACAGCACGGCCTTCGTCTTGGCCGCGAGCGCGTCCGAGCCCGAGCCCGGCTCCGTGAGCGCGTAGGCCGCGATCTTCTCGCCCGACGCCAGGCCCGGCAGGTACTTCTCCCGCTGCGCCGGCGTGCCGAACAGCACGATGGGCATCGTGCCGATGCCGACGTGCGCGCCGAAGCTCACGGCGAACGAGCCCTGCATGGCGACCGACTCGGCGATGAGGCTCGAGCTCGACTTGTCACCGTCGAGACCGCCGTACGCCTCGGGCACGTCGTGGCCCA
>DATAZS010000584.1:0-2969 GCA_036271915.1 Polyangia bacterium | reverse complement strand
TACTGCGGCACGGGGGCGACCTGCTGCAACGTCTTGAACTCGGGGGCCTACTGTTCGCCGAACATCTGCCTCATCAACGGCGGATGCCTCGTGTTCATCGGCCCCGACGGCGGGACGTGACGCGATCGGCGCACGCGCCGTCGCTCGCAGTGTGCGCGTCGTTGCTTTCGGCGGCGCTCGTGCTCATTGTGACCGGCGATGCCTGCCGCGGGAGATCGGGGCCGACGACGATGACCACGCCTCCGGGCGCGCCGCCTTATGACGCCGCGCTGTCCGCGCGCCTGGCCGCGGCGCTCGCCGCGAAGGGCGCCGACTACGTGCCGCGCACGCACCACTTCAAGGGCGATCCCGCCAAGCACGTCCCGACGTACACGAACCGCCTCATCCTCGAGACGAGCCCGTACCTGCTGCAGCACGCGCACAATCCCGTGGATTGGCACGCGTGGGGTGACGAGGCTTTCGCCGAGGCCAAGCGACTCAACCGCCCCGTATTCCTGTCGGTCGGCTACTCGACCTGCCACTGGTGCCACGTCATGGAGGGCGAATCCTTCGAAGACGAAGAGATCGCCCGTTACATGAACGAGCACTACGTGTGCATCAAGGTCGATCGCGAGGAGCGTCCCGACATCGACGCGATCTACATGAGCGCCGTGCAGGCCCTCACTCAGTCGGGCGGCTGGCCCATGAGCGTGTGGCTCACGCCCGCGCGCGAGCCGTTCTTCGGCGGCACTTACTTCCCGCCGCGCGACGGCGCGCGCGGCGCGCAACACGGCTTCCTCTCGATCCTGCGCGAGCTCGCCGCGACGTACGCCAAGGACGGCGAGCGCGTGGGGCGCGCCGCGAGGTCGCTCGTCGAGGCCGTGCGCAAGGACATGGAGTCGTCGGGCGGCGCGGGCGCCATGCCCACGGCGGCCGTCATCGGCGAGACCGTCGACTACTTCAAGCGCTCCTTCGACGGAATCGAGGGCGGCCTGCGCCGCGCGCCGAAGTTCCCGTCGAACATCCCCATTCGCCTGCTGCTGCGCGCGAACCGGCGCACGGGCGACGCCGACGCCTTGCGGATGGCGACGCTCACGCTCGCGAAGATGGCGGGCGGCGGCATGTACGATCAGCTGGGCGGCGGCTTCCACCGCTACTCGACCGACGCGCGCTGGCTCGTGCCGCACTTCGAGAAGATGCTCTACGACAACGCGCTCCTCGCCGTCGCGTACGCCGAGGCGGCGCAGGCGACGGGCCGGGCAGACTTCGCGCGGGTCGCGCGCGAGACGCTCGACTACGTGCTGCGCGAGATGACGTCGCCCGATGGCGCGTTCTACTCGGCGACCGACGCCGACTCCGAGGGCGTCGAGGGCAAGTTCTTCGTCTGGTCCCTCAAAGAGATCGAAGACGTGCTCGGACCGGGCCCCGAGACGGCGCGCTTTGTCCGCTACTACGGCGTCACGGCCGGCGGCAACTTCGAGGGCGAGAACATCCTCAACGTCGCGCACCCCGACGAGGCCGAGCACGCCGCGCTCGCGTCCGCGCGGCAGAAGCTCTACGACGTGCGCGCGCGCCGCGTGCCGCCGCTGCGCGACGAGAAGGTCCTCGCGGCCTGGAACGGCCTCATGATCTCGGGCTTCGCCGTCGCGGGGCGTATCCTCGGCGAGCCGCGCTACGTCGCCGCCGCCACGCGCGCCGCGACCTTCGTGCTCGATCGCATGCGGACAGGTGGCCGCCTCGCGCGCAGCTTCAAGGACGGGCGCGCCGGCCCCGCCGGCTTCCTCGACGACTACGCGTTCGTGACGGCGGGCCTGCTCGATCTCTACGAGGCGGGCTTCGATCGCCGCTTCCTCGCGGACGCGCGCGCGCTCGCCGACGACACGCAGCGGCTGTTCGCCGACGCGCGCGGCGGCTGGTTCATGACGGCGGGCGATCACGAGGCGCTGCTCGCGCGCGAGAAGCCCGCCTACGACGGCGCCGAGCCCTCGGGCACCTCGGTCGCGCTTTTGAACGCGCTCCGCCTCGCGGCGTTCACGGGCGACGATCGCTGGCGCCAGATCGCCGAGGGCGGCTTCGGCGCGGTGGGCGCCGTGCTCGCGAACCGCCCCATGGCGATGACCGAGGCGCTGCTCGCGCTCGATTGGGCCAGCGGCCCCGCGCGCGAGATCGCGATCGTCTGGCCGCGCGGCGCGACGATCGAGGCCGCGCGTCCGCTCCTCGACGTGCTGCGCACCACCTTCCTGCCGAACGTCGTGCGCGCGGCGGCGAGCGAGGCCGACATCGAGGCGCTCGCCAAGATCGCGCCCGTGGTCGACGGCAAGGTCGCCCTCGGCGGCAAGCCCACGGCGTACGTCTGCGAGCGCGGCGCGTGCCAGCTGCCGGCCCACGATCCGGTCGCGTTCGCCGCTCAGCTCGCCGCCCGCTGAGCTGTTGTCGCTTCGGCAACGGTTGCAGTCCCCCGAACAACACTCGGCGAGGGCCCCCACGGCGGGATCTGAATGATCTCGATGACCTAGTTAGAGCGACGATTATTGTGTAATTGAGCACACGGATTGCAGTTGGACTGGTCATGCTCGACCGTCGATGTGTCGCCGTCCCTCTGACCTTCGTGTCCCTCGCGCTCGGCCTCGTCGGCTGCGCGGAAATGAATGGCGCCGACGGCGTCGAGGAGACGCACTCGTTCCTGTCGACGACGAACGGGTTGGCGACGATCAACGGGCTCAGCTCGACGAACGGGCTCAGCTCGACGAACGGGCTCGCCACGATCAACGGGCTCGCGACCATCAACGGGTTGGCGACGATCAACGGGCTCAGCTCGACGAACGGTCTCATGACGACCGACCCGGGCCGAACGACCGTGGGCTACATCGTGCGCTGCGCGCTGCCCGCGACGGTGTCGATCGTGAAGAAGGATCAGAACGGAACGAGCTACACGTTCATGGGCGAGGCGGGCCTCGCGCCGCAGTGGCAAAACGGCGCGTGCGACCTCG
>DATAZS010000583.1:0-7220 GCA_036271915.1 Polyangia bacterium | reverse complement strand
GACGGCGGCGCGCGCTCGGGCCTCGCGCACGAGCGCGACGCCGAGCTCGCCGAGGCGCGCCTCGGCCTCGACGGCGCGCTCCGCGAGGCCCGCTCCGAGGTCCGCGTCGCGTTCGAGTCGATGGTGCGCGCCGATGCGGCGCTGGCCTCGGCGCGCGACGCCGCGACGCTCGCGAAGCGCGCCTACGAGTTGGCGGTCGTCGCCTACAAGGCCGGCGCGACGACGAACATCGAGGTGCTCGACGCCGCCCGTCAGGCGCGCGACGCCGACAGCGCCGCCGCCGCCGCGAGCGACGTCTCGCGCCGCGCGCGCCTCGACCTGCTCGTCGCGAGCGGCCGCTTCCCGTGAGCGGCTCCTCGTGATCTCCTCGCCCGTGCGACACTACGGGTGGAGGGACGTCATGGCGAAGGCGCGCAAAGGAAACAACACGCGGCACGCGCTCGACCTGCTGCTCGACACGCGCAACGAGCACCCCGAGCGCCTCGCCGACATCGACCGCGAGATCTGGGACGCGTTCGGCGAGACGCACGCCGTGTGGGTGCTCGACATGTGCGGCTTCTCTCGCCTCACGATGCGCTACGGCATCACGCACTTCCTCGCGATGATTCACCGCCTGCACGGCATCGTGAAGCCGATCATCGCGGCGCGCGACGGCCGCGTCGTCAAGACGGAGGCCGACAACGTCTTCGCCGTGTTCGGCAACGTGGCCGCCGCCGTCGCCGCCGCGCGCGACGTGCAGGAGCAGCTCGCGACGGCCAACGCGTTCTTGCCCGAGGACTGGGACCTGCACGCGAGCATCGGCGTCGGCTACGGCGAGATCCTCATGGTCGAGGACGACGACTTCTACGGCAACGAGCTCAACCTCGCGTCGAAGCTGGGCGAGGACATTGCCGAGTCGGGCGAGACGCTGCTGACCGAGGCCGCGCACGGGCGCGTGCTCGCCGAGGGGCCGACGATGACGCTGTCCTTCGAGCCTCGTCCCGTGACGGTCTCGAAGATGACGATCAAGGCCTGGGCGCTGGGAGCGTAGCCGCGCTCAGTTGCGGACGCAGCGATTGCGTCCCGTCTCTTTCGCCTTGTAGAGGCCTTCGTCCGCCGCCTTGAGCAGCGACGCCACGGAGTCGAACAGGCGCTCACGCGTCATCGTCGTGATGCCGACGCTGATCGTGAACGCGATCGTGTTGCCGTCGTGCTGCACGCGCAGCTTCGCCGTGTTCTCGCGCACGCGCTCGCCTAGCAGCAGGGCACCCGCCGTCTCGATGCCGCGCGCGATGATGGCGAACTCCTCGCCGCCGTAGCGCGCGACGATGTCCTCGGTCCGCACAGCGCGCTGCAGGCGCTCGGACAGCGCGCGCAGCGCTGCGTCTCCGCCCGGGTGCCCGAAGGTGTCGTTGATCTTCTTGAAGTGGTCGATGTCGATGAGCAGCACCGACAGCGGCGTCTGATGACGGCTCGCGAAGGCGAACTCCGACTTGAGGCGCGCGTCGAGGTGCCGCCGGTTGTGCAGGCCCGTGAGCGGATCGAGCACGGCCGACGCATACAGGCGCTGCTCGGCCTGCACCTCGAGGTCCTCCTGGTGCGAGAACATGATGATGGTGCCGGCCGCCAATTGGATGAGCGCGCCGTCGTGCAGCAGCGCGGGCGCCTTGATGCGCATGCCGTCGACCTGCGTGCCGTTGCGGCTGCCCAGGTCCTCGCAGAAATACGAGCCGTTCGACTTGTGGATGCGGCAATGCGCGCGCGACAGCGAGGTATCGTCGATGCGCAGATCGCACGTCGAGCCCCGGCCCACGACGAGCTCGTCGACGGCGACGACGTAGACGCGCCCCGCCTCGAGCCCCGTGAGCACCTTGATCACCGTGCGCTGCTGCAAGACGGGCGGGACGATCTCCTGCGACTTGCGCTGGGCGCTCACCGCCATCGTCTCGTCCTCTGGTGCCAGCTCGGGCACGCCTCCGTCTTCGCTCACGAGCGACATCTTACCCCCAAATGCGCCAGACGAACGACGGCTCAGCGAGATCCGAAGATCGCCGTGCCGACGCGTACGAGGGTCGCCCCTTCGGTGACCGCGGCCTCGAGGTCGTGGCTCATGCCCATCGACAGCTCGCGCAGGTCGACGCGGGGGCGCCCGCGCGCCGCCTCGCGATCCCGCAGCGCGCGCAGCGCTGCGAAGTGCGGCCCCGGCGCGTCGGCCAGCGGCGGCACCGTCATGAGCCCGAGGCAGCGGACGTGCTTCGACGTCGCAAAATGGTCGAGCAAAGCGGGGAGAGCCGCGGGCGCGACGCCGCGCTTTTGCGCCTCGCCCGCGACGTTGACCTGAACGAGGCAGTCCTGCGGCGCGCCCCGGCGCTCGAATTCGTCGAGCAGCTCCCCCGAGTCGACGGAGTGCACGAGCGCGACGTGCCCTGCGACGTACTTCACCTTATTGGCCTGCAGCGGCCCGATGAAGTGCCAGCGCGGCGCGACGGGCTCGGCGGCGAGCGCCTGCCGCTTGTCGCGCAGCTCCTGCCCGTAGCTCTCGCCGAGATCGAGCTGCCCCGCGCGCAGCGCCGCACGGACGTCGTCGACGGACATCTTCTTGCTGACGGCGACGAGCCGAACCTCGCCCGGCTCTCGATGGGCGGCGCGCGCCGCCGCGGCGATGCGCGCGTGGACCTGCGCGAGCGCCGCCGCGATCTCCGCCTCGCGGCTCACGCTCGGGTCCCGAAGCCCGCCGCCGGATAGCGGGGCAGGGCGCCCAGCGCTTGCAGGTCGGCGATCACCTCGGCGAGGGGCAGCCCGATGACGTTCGTGTGCGAGCCGCGCAGCTCGGTGACGAACGCGCCCGCGATCCCCTGGACGGCGTAGCCGCCCGCTTTGCCGCGCCACTCGCCTGACGCGACGTAGGCCTCGATCTCGGCGGGCATGAGCGCGCGGAACGACACGACGGTCGTCACCGTGCGCTCGGCGACGCGCTCGCCGAGGCGGATGCGATAGGCCGTCGCGACCTCGTGCTTGCGCCCCGCGAGGCGCTCCAACATGCGGCGCGCGTCGGCCGCGTCGACGGGTTTGCCCAGGATGAGCCCCGCCTCGCTGGCCGCGATGACGGTCGTGTCGGCGGCCAACACGGCGAGGCCCGCGTCGTTGGTCCCGCGCGCGACGGCGGCGTCGCACTTCGCGCCCGCGACGCGCCGGACGTAGTCGAGGGGACGCTCGCCGGCGTGCGGCGTCTCGTCGATGTCGACGGCGGCGACGAGCAGCGCGAGGCCGAGGCCCTCGAGCAGCTCGCGGCGGCGCGGAGAGGCGGACGCGAGCACGAGATCGGCGGACGTTGGTTCCATGGCGGCGCGGTTCTACCACGCACGCACAAATCGGCGCGCGACACGCAACTCAGGGACGACGTCGTCGAAAAGCAGGCCATGCGTCGCTCGTTCATCGTCGTGCTCCTCGGCGTGCTCTTCGGCGCCGTCGCCTGTACGCCCGCGACGGATCTGACGAGCGGTGGCCCCGGCGGCGGCAGCGGATCGGCGACGGCCGGCACCTTGGTCGATCCGGCGGCGGGCGCGGCCGACGTGCCCGTGAACCTCATGGGCGTCACCGTGCGCTTCGGCGCCGACGTGACGCTGCCGCCGCAGGCGCTGCAGGTGTGCGGCGCGACGGCCGTCAGCGTCGCGCCCGCGTCGTGCGACGACGGTGTCTGCTATACGGCGACCTTGGGCGCCGCGCTGCCCGCGCAGACGAGCTGCCGCGTCCAGCTCGGCGTGGGCGCGCTCGACGGCGCGGGGAAGCCGCTCGCCGCCGGGCTCATCGGCGCCTTCGATACCTCGTCCGTCCCCGACACGACGCCGCCCACGATCGCGGGCGTCACGCTCGCCGTCGCGGGGCCGTGCCTCGCCGTGACGTTCACCACCGACGAGGTCGCGACGGGCACCGTCGTGCTCGCCGCGGGCGACGTTCAGGTGCCTTCGCCCGCCGGCACGGGGCTGACGATGTTCGACGTCGCCGTTCCGCTGTCGACGCTGCCGCCGGCGACGCCCGCGACCGTCGTCGTGCGCGCCGTCGATCGCGCGGGCAACACGGCCGAGTCCGCGCCCGTCGCGTGGCAGACGCCGGACGCCGTGCCGCCGCTTGCGATCACCGAGGTGCTCGCGAACCCGGCGGGCCCCGAGCCGCAGCAAGAGTTCGTAGAGCTGCGCAACCTCGGCGCCGATCCGATCGCGACCGACGGCCTCAGCATCGCCGACAGCAAAGGCTCCGACCTCCTGCCGTCGGCGATGTTGGGCCCGGGCGAGTACGCGCTCGTCGTGGCCTCGACCTACGATCCTTCGGGCGGCGCGGACGTGCCTCCGCGCGCCGGCACGCAGCTGCTGCGCGTCGACACGCGCCTCGGTGCCGACGGCCTCTCGAACGGCGGCGAGCTCACGCGCCTGCTGCGCGGCGACGCTGTCGTCTCGATCTACGGCGGATGGGTCGACGTCTCGGCGGCGGCGTGGTCGGGGAAATCCGTCCACCGCCTCGTCGAGAGCGCGTGCGATCGCGCGGCCGCGTGGAACCACACGCCGCTGCCCGCGACGCCCGGCGCCGGTCCGCCGTAGTTCGGGCCGCTGCGGCGTTGTGGTAAGAAGAGGGGCATGTCTGGCCACAATCGTTGGTCCAAGATCAAGCACAAGAAAGAGGCCACCGACTCGAAGAAGTCGAAGACGTGGACCAAGCTGATCAAGGAGCTCACGATCTCGGCCAAGCTCGGCGGCGCCGACGTCGGCAGCAACCCGCGCCTGCGCACGGCGGTCGACAAGGCCCGTGACGCCAACATGCCGAACGACACGATCGATCGCGCCATCAAGAAGGGCGCGGGCGACCTCGACGGTATTCAATACGAAGAGTTCCACTACGAGGTATTCGGTCCGGGCGGCACGGCGATCCTCGTCGAGATCATGACGGACAACCGCAACCGCACGGCGGGCGAGCTCCGCAGCGTCATCACGCGCCACAGCGGAAACCTCGGCGCCCTCGGCTCGGTCTCGTACATGTTCAAGAAGCTCGGCCAGATCGTGTTCGACAAGGCCGCCGTCGACGAGAACAAGGCGACCGACGCCGCCATCGAGCTGGGCGCCGACGACATCCGCGCCGAGGGTGAATCGCTCGTCGTCGTGACCGACCCGAAAGAGTTCGAGCGCGTCCGCGACGGCCTCAAGGCGGCCGGACTCCCGGCGCCGCTGCACGCCGAGGTCTCGCTCGTCCCGCAGAACGTCGTCCACCTCGAGGGTAAAGAGGCGGTGAGTGCCCTCAAGCTCGTCGCGGCGCTCGAGGACAGCGACGACGTGCAGAACGTGTTCTCCAACATGGACGTCGACGAGTCGGCGCTGGAGAGCGCCGGTTAGGCCGCGCGGCCTCCGTCCCCCTTCATGGTGCGCCCCGCGCCCGCGAGCCTCATCCGTTCCGTCCCGCGCACGTCCGTGCGCGTGCTGGGCATCGATCCGGGAACGCTGCGCCTCGGCTACGGCGTCATCGAGTGTCACGGCGGCGCCGAGGTCCGTTATGTCGAGTGTGGCGTCATCTCGGCGCCCGCGCGCGAATCGCGCCCCGCGCGCCTCGCGGAGATCGGCCGCGGCCTGCGCGAGCTGCTCGTCGAGTTGCGCCCCGACGCCGTCGCCATGGAGGAGGCTTTCTTCGGCAAGAACGTTCAGTCCACGATCGCGCTCGGCGAGGCGCGCGGCGTCGCGATCTTCGTCGCCGCCGAGCACGGGCTCACCGTGAACGGCTACGCCCCCGCGACCGTCAAGCAGTCCGTCGTCGGCCACGGCCGCGCGACGAAGGATCAGATCGGCTACCTCGTGCGCGCGTTGCTGTCGATGCGTCGCATGCCCGAGCCCGACGCGGCCGACGCGCTCGCGATCGCGATCTGTCACGCGCGCGCCGCCCTCGTGGGCGGCAAGAGGCGCGCGTGATCGCCTTCCTGCGCGGCGCGCTGATCGAGAACACGGGCGAGACCGTCGTCGTCGAGGTCGCGGGCATCGGATACCAGGTGCTCATCAGCGGCGCGACGCTGGGCGCGCTGCCGGCCGTGGGCAGCGTCGCGCAGCTCCACGTCCACTCGCACTTCGTCAAGGACGAGCCCATCCGCCTGTACGGCTTCGCCGACGCCGACGAGCGCCGCCTGTTCGAGACGCTCATCGACGTACAAGGCGTCGGGCCGCGCGTCGCGCTCGCGATCCTCGCGGGCCTTCCACCCGAGGAGCTCGTGCGCGCGATCTCGACGAGCGACGTGAATCGCCTCAAACAGATCAAAGGGGTGGGCGGCAAGCTCGCCGAGCGCCTCGCCCTCGAGCTGCGCGAGAAGATCGCGACGCTGCCCGCGGCGCGCGCGCTGCCGAAGTCGCCGCCGTCGCCGGCGGGCGCCCCGAAGGGTCCACTCGGCGAGGTCTACGGCGCGCTCGTGCAACTCGGCTACAAGCCCGCCGAATTCGAAGCGCTGCTCGACGCCATGGATCCGAAGCGCCCGATCGAGGATCTCGTGCGCGACGCGCTGGGCGCGTTGAGGAAGAGGTAGCGCATGCCCCGAAAGCGACACGAGGACGAAGAGGGCGCCGCGCCCGAGCGCGTGCTCGCGGCCGAAGCGCCCGACGCCGACGTCGCGCGCGACGAGGACGCGGCGCTGCGCCCGCGGAGCTTCGCCGAGTTCGTGGGCCAGAAGAAGGTCGCTGACAACCTGGCCGTCTACGTCCAGGCGGCGCGGAAGCGCGGCGACGCGCTCGACCACGTGCTGCTGTCTGGGCCGCCTGGCCTCGGCAAGACGACGCTCGCTTACCTGCTCGCGCACGAGATGGGCACCGAGGTGCGCGTCACGTCGGGCCCCGCGCTCGAGCGCAAGGGCGATCTCGCGGGCATCCTCACGTCGCTCGGCAAGGGAGACATCCTCTTCATCGACGAGATCCACCGCCTGCAGCCGATCGTCGAAGAGAGCCTGTACCCCGCGATGGAGGACTTTCGCATCGAGCTCGTCACGGGCGCGGGCGCGGGCGCGCGCGCGATCCCGCTGCCCATCGAGCGCTTCACGCTCGTGGGCGCGACGACGCGCACGGGGCAACTCGGGTCGCCACTGCTGTCGCGCTTCGGCATCGTCGAGCCGTTCGACTTCTATTCGCCCGCCGAGCTCACGACGATCGTGCGCCGCTCGGCGCGCCTGCTCGGTATCCCCATCGAAGACGGCGGCGCCGAGGAGCTGGGCCGCCGCGCGCGCG
>DATAZS010000582.1:0-9205 GCA_036271915.1 Polyangia bacterium | reverse complement strand
GGTCGTACTTCTCGAGCGGCACGCGGCAGGCTTTCAAGCGCGTCTGGGGCGCGAGCGCGACCGATCTGTGGGCCGTGGGCAGCGGCGCGCCCTACCACTGGGACGGCGCGCGCTGGACCGCGGCCGCGACCGGCACGGGCGGCGACGGCCTGTGGGGCAGCGGCCCCAACGACATCTGGATCGTCGACGTCGGCGGATCGATTCAGCACTGGAACGGATCGACGTGGTCGGCGCCCGCGAGCGGCACGACGAACGATCTGCTGGGCGTGGGCGGCAGCGGGCCGACGGACGCGTGGGCCGTCGGCAAGGCGGGCACGCTGCTGCACTGGGGCGGCGTCTCTTGGGCGCCCGTCGCGAGCGGCACGACCGAGGATCTCTACGGCGAGTGGAACCTCAGCCCGACCGACGCGTGGATCGTCGGCGCGTCGGGCACGATGCTGCACTGGAACGGCACGACGTGGTCACCCGTGGTGAGCGCGACCGTGCAGACGCTGCGCGCCGTGTGGGGCAGCGCCTCGAACGACGTGTGGGCCGCGGGCGACGTCCTCGATCACTGGGACGGAACCTCGTGGTCGCTCGATATCGACACGCCGACGTTCGCCGTGACGAGCATCGTCGGCAGCGGCGCGGGAGACGTCTGGTTCGCCGACGGCGACGTCATCCTGCACTGGGACGGCGCGAAGCTCGCGCAGACGACGGCGCCGTACACGCTGCTGCCCGAGGGTCTGTGGAGCAGCGGCGCCGGCAAGGTGTGGGTCGTGGGCGACCACGGCGACATCCTGCACAACTGACGTCGCGGACGACTACTTCGCGCGCAGGACCTTGAGCGCTTCCGCCCAGCGGAAGGTCTCGTCGAGCATCGCGGTCGCGGTCTTCTCGTGGGCCTCGTCGGCCTTGAAGGCGCCGTTCTCGACGTGCTTCGAGAAGAACGGGAGCGAGACCGTCTCCATCATCGGCATCATCTTGAGCGTCGTCACCATGAGCTTCGCCGCCTGCACGCAGCGCAGGCCGCCCGACGTACCGCCGTAGCTGACGAACGCGCAGGGCTTGTACGCCCACTCGTGGAAGACGTAGTCGAGCGCGTTCACGAGCGCGGGCGGCGGGCTGAAGTTGTACTCGGGCGTCACGAAGGCGAACGCGTCGGCCGCGTCGACGGTCGCGCTCCACCGCTTCGTGTGCTCGTGCGTGTACTGGCGCAGGCGCGGGTGGTGCGGCTCGTCGTACAGCGGCAGGTTCACCTCGGCGAGGTCGACGAGGCGCGCCTCGAACTTGCCGTGCTGCTGCGCGAGGCCGTGGAACCAGTTCGCGATGGTCGGCCCGACGCGGCCGGGGCGTGTGCTGCAGACGACGACGTGGAGGTTGGGCATGAGCGGCGCTCCGAGATCAGTTCGACGGGAGGCTGACGTTGATGGTCGCCGACGTCAACGCCGACGTGCAACCGTCGGCCGACTTCGTCGTCGCGTACGTCGTGAGATCGATGTCGACGTGCTCGAACGTCACGTTCGACAGCGAGCCCACGAGCGTCGTCGTCGTGCCCGTCGGCACGGCCGTGAGCGTGAGCGTGCCGCCCGTCGCGATGTAGCTCGTCTGCGCGTGAATCGGCGCGCCCGCGACGTACATCGGGTGGAAGATCACGCACGCGCCGCACGTCGCGAAGTCGCCCTGGCCCGCGAGCGGGATCGTCATGGGCGCGAGCGACGCGCCGAAGGGCATGACGCCCTCGTAGAGCTGCACGTCGAGCTCGTTCGGCTCGTCCGCGTTGTCGAGCTGCCCGAGCCACTGCAAGGAGCCCTGGAGCGACGCCGTCGGGCGATCGCCGTTCCCCTGCGCCGCGCTCTGCATGACGACGGTCGCCGCGCCGAGGTTGCTCACGACGCCGCAGCTGTTGGTCGCTGGCTTCCCGGCGCCGCCATCGCTGCCGGTCGTCCCCGCGCTGCCGGACGTGCCCGCGCCGCCGGTCGCGCCCGCCGAGCCGCTGCCCGCCGTTCCGGCGCCCGAGGCGCCGCCGCTGCCCGCCGTTCCATTCGCGCCCGCGCTCGCCGAGGCGCCGGCGGTGCCGCCCGCTCCCGACGACGACGTGCAGGCGCCGAACGCGGCGCCGCTCAAAACGAGAATGGCAAAACACGCGTTGCGCGCTGAGGCGCCAGGTACGTTCATCGGCCGAAAAGTATCGGCGGAGGTTCGAGGGGTCAAATTCGCGACCGAAGCGCTGCTCAGCCCTGCTGTGCGTCGCCGGGCGGCGGCTCGATTCGCATCCACACGGGGCTCGTCGCCATGGCGCCACCGTCGAAGCCTTCGACGCGCGTGCGCGCGGCCCACAGGGCGCCCGTCACGTCGAGCGCATAGATGTAGGCGCCGTCGGGGGTGATCGAGATCTGCATCAGCTGCATGGGGATCCTTTGGTGAAGAAGGATCTCACTATGTCACGACGCTCATCGGGCGCGGCGGCGAGCCATCTTGGGCCTCGCCCGACGAGCGGCCCGGCGCTACTCGCCGTCGTTGAAGTAGACGCCGATCTCGTGGATCGACCAGTAGTACGTGCTCGTACCCACCTTGATGTCTTGATCGAGGCGGATGCGGAGGTGGCGGTAGGTCTGCTCGGAGAACGTGAACGAGGTGAAGCGGCTCGTCGCGCTGTACTGGCCGAGCGCGAACCAGTTGACGCCGTCGTCGGACAGCAGCAACGAGAACAGGCGCCCGTAGTCGTTCGCGTCCGAGCCGGAATCGAGCGTGATGTTGTTGAACTCGCCCCAGTTCGGGCCGAGATCGACGTCGTAGGTCATGCCGGACTTGCCCGCCGTGTTGCTCGACCAGCGCGTGCCGCCGTCGCCGTCGATGGCCTTGTTGGCGTCGGCGGCGTTCTTCGACGCCGTGACCGTCCACTTGCCGACGCGCGAGGCGTTCGGGATCGTGCGGAAGCTGAACCACTTCGAGTCACCGGACGGCGCGTTCTGCGCGCAGTACAACGTATTCGCCGTGCCCACGACGATCGGCGCTGCGATGACCGGCTGCCACGCGCCCGGGAGCACCTGGCTCGGCCAATCCGAGCTCATCTGCGTGACGGGCCACGCGAAGCTGCTCACGCTCGACGTGTTGAGGTTGCAGCCCGCGGGGTTGATGCCGCCGGCGCCCGCCATCGTGACCTGGGTCGCGCTGTTGCCGGGCACCGGGCACGCGTAGATGAACTGTTTGAGGTTGCTGGCGGCCTGCGCGCGCGTGTAGCCGCTCGGCTGGATGTTCATGGGGTCCGTCTCGGAGTTGTCGAACTGCCAGTGCATGTTCGAGGTCAGCGGGCACGTGAGCATGGGATCGATCGTGTAGCCCGTCGACGTGCCGGCCTCCGTCACGGTGTACGTGCCCATGACTGTGCCCGGGGGCAGCGTGCACGCGAGGTACGAGAAGTACCAGGCCGGCTGACCGGCGTTCACGCCGTTCGCCGTCCAGTAGCCTGCGGGACGATTCGAGATCGATGCCGTGTTGATCGTGAGCGTTCCCGTGCTCGTGCCGCCGGACATGCCGGGGCCGACGACGTTGAACGCTCTGTCGGCCGGCAAGCTGCGCGTCTCGAGGCTGCACTGCACGTAGCCGTTGTTGCTGGGGACGTTGACCGTGACGAGCTTGATGGCGTCGTTCGTGCCGGCGTTCGGCCCGCTGGTCTTCTTCGTGATCGGGCAGAAGACGGTCGGCGTCGCCGTCGACTTGTTGTGCAGCTGATTGGTCTTCGGGCTGTCGAAGTCTCCGGTCTGATCGTAGCCGCCGGCGCGGCAGTTCTGGGGGACATACGTCGTCGCGACGTCGGCGTGGGCGCGCGGCGATGCGAGCAGCGCGAGGGCGCACGCGCCGAGCGCGAGCCCGACGCGAAGGTTCGGAGTGACGGGGGCGTGAAGAATCATCGGATCTCCTTGGGGTCGAAGGTCTCGCCGCCGCGGACGGCCCGCGACGAACGTGTCACCCCTGCAATGTCGCGAAGGCCCGCGCGTGAGGAATTATTTTGCGAGGGACGGCTTGCGCGGAGGCGCTCACTCCCCTGATTGGGGGAGCGTCGCGGTCCCGTCGGCGGACTCTTCGGCGCTGTCGTCGGCCTCGAGCTGGGCGAAGGCGCTGTCCATCGCGTCCTCTTCGGCGGCGTCGCCCGAAGGATCGGCTGCGGAGCCACTGTCGCGCGCGACCTGCGACGTGAGCGCGGGATCCTCGGGCAGCGGCGCGGGCTGGCGCTGCCAGTGCTCGAAGACGGCGACGGCGGCGACGCGGGTCATGCCGGGCACGCCCGCGAGATCTTCGAGCGACGCCTCGCGGATCTTCTTCACGCTGCCGAAGTGGCGCAGCAGCAGGCGCTGGCGGCCCTCGCCGATGCCGGGGATCTCGGCGAGCGCGGAGCGCAGCGTGAGGCGCTTGCGCTGGCTGCGGTGGAACGTCACGGCGAAGCGATGCGCCTCGTCGCGCAGGTGCTGCAGGATGAACATCTCGGCGCTGTTGGGACGGATGAGGATCGCGTCCTTGGCGTGCGCGAGGAACACGCGGTCGGGCATCTTCACGGTCTCGGCTTTGGTGGGCTTCTTCGCGCGTACTTTGCGACCGCTCTTCGTCGTCTCGCCCGTCGTCTCGTCCGTCGGCGGCTCCGTCGTCGGCGCCGGGGGCTCCGTCGGCGCGGCTTCGAGCGGCTGCGCTTCGGTCTCGACGAGCGGCGGCGCTTCGACGGGCGGCGCGACGTCCGCGGGCGCCTCGGGCGTCGTCGCCCCGAGCGCCTCGGGCTCGATGCCGCCACCCTCGAGGCTGTCGCGCTCCTTCGCGAGCCCGACGATCGACAGGCCCACGCCCGGGCGCACGTCGATGCCGACGTCACGCGCCGCCGCGAGCGCCATGCCGAGCTGGCCCTTGCCACCGTCGATCACGATGAGATCCGGCAACGCCCACGGACCTTCGGGCTGCCCCGCCGCGCTCTCCTCGCGCGCGCGACGGAAGCGCCGCGACAGCACCTCGTACATCGACGCGAAGTCGTCGTTTTGCGCCGCGAAGTCGTCGTTGCGCGACCTGAACGCGCCGCCGCCGCGCCCCGGCGCGCGGACCTTGTACGTGCGGTAGCGCGACTTCTCGGGCTTGCCGTCGACGAAGACGACCATCGACGCCACCGTCGCGAAGCCCTGGATGTGCGAGACGTCGTAGCACTCGATGACGCGCGGGAGCTTGGGCAGCTTGAGCCGCTTCTGCAGCTTGCCGAGCGCCATCTCCGTGTCGGCGCGCGCGTTCCGGCGCGTCGCGAAGCTCGATGCCGCGTTCTTGAGCGCGAGCTCGACGAGGCGCCGCCGATCGCCGCGTTGAGGGACGAGCACCTCGACCTTGCGCCGGCGCGCGCCGATGGCCGACGCCGCCTTCTTCTCGCCGAGCCACTCGGCCTTGAGCGCGGCGTCCTCGATCTCGACGGGCAGCAGCACCTCGTCGGGCGGCGGCGCGCCCAGGTCGTAGTAGAGGCCGATGAACGACGACAGCAGCTCGGCGTCGGGGAACTCCTGCCCCGTGAACGAGAAGGCGCGGTTGCCGCCCAGCTTGCCGCCGCGGATCGACATGACGACGATCTCGAGCGCGATGCCCTCGCGATGGAAGCCGATGACGTCCTGATCGCAGAAGTCCGCCGAGACCACGCGCTGCTCCTCGAGCGTCACCTCGAGCGCGCGCACCTGATCACGCACGTCGGCCGCGACCTCGAAGTCCGTGCGCGCCGCCGCCTCCTTCATGCGCGCGCGCAGGCGATCCATGAGCTCGTCGCTCTTCCCGTCGAGGAACAGGCCCACGTCGCGCACCTGATCGGCGTAGGTCTCGGGCGCGACGGGCAGCACGCAAGGCGCGGGGCAGCGCTTGATCTGGTACTGCAGGCACGGCCGCCGCCGGTTGTGCAGCACGTGGTCCGTGCACGTGCGCAGCTGGAAGTGACGGTTGACGACGCGCAAGGCCTCGCGGCACGAAGTCGCCGAGTGATACGGGCCGAAGTAGAACGCGCCGTCGTCGCCCAGCTTGCGCACGACCTCGAGGCGCGGCCACTCGGCGGCGGGATCGAGGCGCAGCACGAGGTAGTTTTTGTCGTCCTTGAGGTTGACGTTGAAGCGCGGCTGATGCTTCTTGATGAGCGTGTTCTCGAGGAGCAGCGCTTCCTTCTCGTTCGACGTGATGACCGTCTCGATGTCGACGACGATGCCCTCGAGCAGCGGCACGAAGTCGCGGCTGTCGCCGCTCGCCGGCTGGAAGTACTGCCGGACGCGATTGCGCAGCACGGCGGCCTTCCCGATGTACACGGGCTTGCCGCGGTGATCCCGCATGATGTAGACGCCGGGCGCCTGCGGCAGTCCCTCGAGGATCTCGGCGAGCGGCTTGCGCTTGGGCGCGACCTCGCTCTCGCGCAGGGACAGCGCCGGCGGCTCGGGCGCCGCGAGCGCATCGTCCTTGGGGGCCTCCTCCGACATGAGCGGCTAACCATACCGGATGGCGCGCGCGGCGCGAGCACGAGCCCGATCGCGCAAGGCCGCGGCGCGTGACGGCCGAGGCGCGCGCGGCGTCGTGGCGGCTCACGCTGTCGGCGACGTTGTTCGGGACGATGGCCGTGCTCGCGAAGACCGTGGCGCGCGACGTCTCGGGCGCCGAGGCCGCCGTCGTGCGGTTCGCGACGGGCGCCGTCGTCGTCGGCGCGCTGTGGGCCACGGGGCGCATCACGCTGCGCCCGCGGCGCTGGGGCTGGCTGTTCGCGCGCGGCCTCTTCGGCGGCACGGCCGTGCTCGCCTACTTCGCCGCCATCCAACGCATCCCCGTGGGCGAGGCCACGTTGCTGAACTACACGCAGCCCGTGTTCACGATGCTGTTCGCGTGGTTGCTGCTCGGCGAGCGGCCGCTCACGCGCGCGCTCGTCGCGCTGCCCGTCACGCTGGTCGGCGTCGCGCTCATCGTCGGGATCCGCGTCGCGGATCTGCGCGGGGGCGTGGGCGAGCTCTTCGGCCTTTCGTCGGCCGTGCTGTCGGGCGTCGCCGTCACGGCGATCCGCGCGTCGCGCCGGCACGACGCCGACGGCACGCCCGGCGAGAGCGCCTGGACGGTCTTCACGTCGTTCACGCTCATCGGCCTCGTCGTGTCGGCGCCCACCGTGCTCCCGCCGTTCGGGCACTGGATCGCGCCCACGGCGCTCCAGTGGGCCTTGTTGCTGACCGTCGGCGCGACGAGCGTCGTCGCGCAGATGATCCTCACCGAGGCCCTCAAGCACGTGCGCGTCGACACGGCGGGCGTCGTCTCGCAGCTCGCGGCCGCCGTCGCGATCGGCGGCGGTGCGCTCTTCCTCGGCGAGACGCCGAGCCCGGGGTTCCTGGGGGGCGCCGTGATCACGCTCGCGGGCGTCGCGCTCGTCGTGATGGGCGGCAACCCGCGCTTTCGGCGCGCGGAAAAAAATCTAGCCCGGCGCTGAATCCTTCTGGTGCCGACGAGCCTTCTCCCCACGAAGGAGGTCCGACATCATGAAGAAGAACTTGGGAACGATGGATCGATGGCTGAGGGCGCTCGCGGCCCTGGGGATGTTGGCGTGCGCTGCGTTGGTGCCGCTTCCGCTCGCGTGGCGCGTCGCTCTGTTGGGGGGCTCGGCCGTCTACCTCGCGCTGTCGGCGCTCGCCGGAACGTGTGTCGCCTACAGGCTGCTCGGGAGATCGGCCCTCGGCCTCGAGCTCGCGACGAAACGTGACCGACGACACGCTCGCCGTCATCGCCACGCCATCGACGCAAAGAAAGAGTGAAGGACCGCCATCGCGAGGACCACTCATCACTGAGCCCACTTGCACGAACCGGAGGTTCCTTGAACACAAACGACGACGCAAAGCTTGGCACGACGGCGATCGAGGGATGTGACCAGGCCGGGGGCCTCACCGCCGACGGCTGCTTCGGATCGCGGGCAAGGCCACGGGGCTCGCCGTGGTCGGCGTCATCCCCGCGTGCGACAACACGGGGTCGCCGCCCACGGGTCCCGTCTCGGGCGGCAACGTCTCGGCGCTCGACATCGGGACGATGCTCGTCATCGCCAACGTCGTCGTGGCGCGTGACGCAAACGGCGTCTACGCCATGTCGGCGATCTGCACGCACGAGGGGTGCTTCGTGAGCGACGGCCAGAAGACGATCGTGGCTGGTCTGTACTGCGGGTGTCACGGCTCGGCCTTCGACGGCGAAGGACAAGTCACGCGTGGGCCCGCGGGCCGGCCGCTGCAGCACTACGCCGTCGCGATCGACGGCGCGGGGGAGATCACCGTCGACGGCAGCCAGCCCGTGGCGGACAGCACGCGCACGCCCGCCTGACGATCGCGCCCCGGCGCAGGTGGCGCGCACGCGCACGGACGTATCACTTTGCGAGCAATGGTTTGCTACCAGACGGCACCCCGCATACCTTAGGGTGCCTCTAATTGCAGAAACCATTGCTTCGAGGAGATCTCCATGTCCCATCGCTCCGGCCGTGCCCAGTTCCAGCTTTTCGCATCGTTTCTCTGCTTGTCGTTGCTCGCCGCCTGCGGCTCGAGCGGCGGGAAGGCCCCCTCTGACGGCGGCGCGGGCGCCGGTGGTCACGCCACGGCGGGCGCGGGCGGCGCGAGCACGGCGGGCGCGGGCGGCGCGGCGACCGCCGGCGTCGGAGGCGGCACGGCCGGCACGACGAGCGGCACCGCGGGCACGATCGGCTCGGCGGGCGCGGGCTCGGACGCGAGCGCAGGCGCCGACGCCTCGATCGTCGACGGCAGCGCGGGCGCCGACGCCACCGTCACCGACGGCGGCGCGGGCGCTGACGGCTCACACGCCGACGGAGCCGCGGGCGCCGACGGCTCGACGACCGACGCGATCTCCGACGTGGCCGTCTCCGACGCCGGGACCTGCCCGATGATCGCCAACGCCGCGACGACGATCACCGACACCTTCGTCACGACCACCGTCCCCGTGGGAACGGGCGGCGCGATCTCGGACGGGACCTACACGATCACGGCGATCACCGGCTACGCGGGCACGGACACGACGGCGAAGATGCACACGTACACGTTCAAGATCACGGGCACGGTGGTCGCGATCACGGGTCACGACAACACGGCCGCCGACTCGAGCGCCGGGTTCACGTTGACGGCCAACGCGACGACGGGCGCCGCGTCGATCATCGGCTTCTGCCCCCCGAGCAACGTCGGCTCGAACCTGGGAAACCTCGACT
>DATAZS010000581.1:0-8714 GCA_036271915.1 Polyangia bacterium | reverse complement strand
CCGCGGCCGCCGCGGGCGCGAAGATCGTGCTCGGCCACCTGCGCGGGCGGCCCTCGCGCATGATGGACGACGTCGACTTCGACGACGTCCTGCGCGAGGTCGGCGACGAGCTCGGCACCCAGCTCGCGGCGGCGCGAGAGGCGGGGTGCGGCGAGGTGTGGGCCGATCCCGGCATCGGCTTCGGCAAGAGCCTCGAGCACAACCTCGCGCTCTTGCGCGGATTGCCCGAGCTGCGCGCGCGCCTGGCCGTGCCCGTCATGGTCGGCGTCTCGCGCAAGTCGTTCATCGGGCACCTCACGGGGAAGCCGTCGGGTGAGCGCGTGTTCGGGACGGCCGCGGCCGTGGCGGCGGCCGTGTTCGGCGGCGCCGCCGCCGTGCGCGTGCACGACGTGGGCGCCATGCGCGACGTCGTGCGCGTCGCGGAGGCGCTCGCTCCAGGATCCCAATGACGATCGCAATGACGATCGCAATGACGACGACCGCACCGTGACGCGCGCGCCGCGCCGCGATCGTGGTTAAATGTCACCCCCCATGTCAGACGAGAGACGCCTGTTCGGCACCGACGGCATCCGCGGTGTCGCCAATCAAGATCCCATGACGGCCGAGGTCGCGCTGCGGCTGGGCCAGGCGGTCGCGCAGCGGTTCCGTCATCCCTCGCGGCCCGGGCGCATCGTCATCGGCAAAGACACGCGCCTGTCGGGCTACATGCTCGAGGCGGCGCTGCAGGCGGGCATCGTCACGGCGGGCGCCGACGTATTGCTCGTGGGGCCGTTGCCCACGCCGGGGATCGCGTTCATCACGTCGTCGATGCGCGCCGACGCGGGCGTCGTCATCAGCGCCTCGCACAACCCGTATCAAGACAACGGCATCAAGATCTTCGCGGCCGACGGCTTCAAGCTACCCGACGAGGTCGAGGCCGATCTCGAGCGCCGCATGAGCGACATCGCCGCAGGCGCGGGCGGCGGGCGCGCCGAGGCGGGCGCCATCGGCAAGGCCGTGCGCATCGAGGACGCGCAGGGTCGCTACGTGCAGTTCCTCAAGCACGCTTTCCCCAAGGACCGGACGCTCGACGGCCTGAAGATCGTCGTCGACTGCGCGAACGGCGCCGCCTATTCCGTCGCGCCGCAGGTCTTCGAGGAGCTGGGCGCCGTCGTGTTCCCTCTCGGCGTGTCGCCCGACGGGCGCAACATCAACGAGGGCTGCGGCGCGTTGCACCCCGAGAACCTCGCGGCTGAGGTGCGGCGCGTGGGCGCGCACTTGGGCGTCGCGCTCGACGGCGACGCCGATCGCCTCATCCTCGTCGACGAGGCGGGCAAGGTCGTCGACGGCGATCAGGTCATGGCGATCCTCGGGACGCGGCTGCTCGCGCGCGACGCGCTGCCGGGGCGCACCGTCGTCGCGACCGTCATGTCGAACCTCGGGCTCGAGCGCGCGCTCGCGGCGAAGGGCGGCAAGCTCATGCGCACGGCCGTCGGCGACCGCTACGTCGTCGAGGCCATGCGCGAGGGCGGCTTCCTCGTGGGCGGCGAGCAGTCGGGGCACATCATCTTCCTCGATCACGCGACGACGGGCGACGGCATGGTCGCGGCGCTGCGCGTGCTGGCCGTCATGACGGAAGAAGGGCGGCCGCTGTCGGAGCTCGGTCGCGCGATGACGCGCTACCCGCAGGTGTTGCTGAACTTCCCCGTGGCGCGCAAGCGGCCCATCGACGAGATGCCGGCGGTCCTCAAGGCGATCGCGACGGTCGAGGGCGACCTCGGCGCCGACGGACGCGTGCTCGTGCGCTACTCGGGCACCGAATCGAAGGCGCGCGTCATGATCGAGGGCACGGACCTCGCCCGCATCCGGGCGCAGGCCGACGAGATCGCGCAGACGCTCAAGCGCGAGCTGGGGGCGACGTCGTGATCCGCCTCTACGTCAACGTCGACCACGTCGCGACGCTTCGCCAACAGCGCGGCACGCGCTACCCAGACCCCGTCGTCGCGGCGTCGCTCTGTGAGCTCGCGGGCGCCGACGGCATCACGGTGCACCTGCGCGAGGATCGCCGCCACATCCAGGACCGCGACGTGCGCGTGCTGCGCGAGACGGTGCAGGGCGTGCTCAACCTCGAGATGGCGGCCACGGAGGAGATGCTCGCGATCGCGCTCGCGACGAAGCCCGACTTCTGCACGCTCGTGCCCGAGAAGCGCCAGGAGCGGACGACCGAGGGCGGCCTCGCCGTCGAGGCGGGCGGCCTGCTCGAGAAGGTCGTGCGCGCGCTCGCCGGGGCCGGCATCGGCGTCAGCTTGTTCATCGATCCAGAGCCCGCCGTCGTCGAGGCTTCGCGCGCGCTGGGCGCGGGCACGGTCGAGCTGCACACGGGTGACTTCTGCCTCGCGCCGCCCCCGAGCGCGGCGGCAGGCAAGCAGCTGCAGCGCCTCGAGCGTGCGGCGCGCGCCGCCGCCGATGCGGGGCTGCGCCTCGGCGCGGGCCACGGGCTCGATCACGCGAACGTCGGCCCGGTCGCGGCGTTGCCGAATCTCGAGGAGCTCAACATCGGCCACGGCCTGGTCGCGCGCGCCGTCATGATCGGCCTACAGCCCGCCGTCGTCGAGCTGCGCGCCGCGATCGCCGCGGGCGCGCGCTCGTGAGCGTCCCCACGCATCCGCTCGTCCTGACGGTCGACCAGATGCGCGGCGCCGACCGCGGCGCCGTCGAGACGCTCGGTGTGCCGAGTCTGCTGCTCATGGAGAACGCCGGACGCGGCGTCGCCGAGCTCGTCGTCTCGCGCGGCGCCCCGGGGTGGGTCGCCGTCGTGTGCGGCGCGGGCGCGAACGGAGGCGACGGCTTCGTCATCGCGCGGCACCTCGCGCGCCGCGGCGTCGACGCGCGCGTGCTGTTGTGCGCGCCGCGCGCTCGCGTCGCCGGCGACGCCGCGATCATGCTTGGCGCGCTCGAGCGCGCGGGCGGCGGCGTCGAGGACGGCAGCGCGTGGGACGAGGCGCGCTGGCGGTTGGCTCTGTCGGGCGCGCGCGTCGTCGTCGACGCGATCTTCGGCATCGGCCTGCGCGATGACGTCACGGGCGCGCCCGCGGCGGCGCTGGCCGCGATGAACGCGGCGTCCGCCGACAAGATCGCCGTCGACGTTCCCTCGGGCCTCGACGCCGAGACGGGCCGCGTTCGCGGCGTCGCCTTCCGCGCCGACGTCACGGCGACGATGGGGGCGCGCAAGCTCGGCCTCGTGCTCGACGCCGACGCTCCTGTGGGCGCGCTCGAGGTCATCGACCTCGGCGTGCCGATCGTGCCGGCGGCTGACGCGGGCCTGCTCGCGCGCTGGCTCGACGGCGGCGTCATACGGGCCGGGCTTCCGCGCCGCGGCGCGACGGCGCACAAGGGCACCGCGGGTCACCTGCTCGTCATCGCGGGCTCGGCCGGCAAGACGGGCGCCGCGGTCCTCGCGGGGCGCGCGGCGCTGCGTGGTGGCGTCGGTCTCGTGACGGTCGCGTCGACGGCGGCCGGGCAGGCGGCGCTCGACGCCAAGGTCGTCGAGATCATGACGGAGCGCTACACCGACACCGACGACGCCGACGCGCGTGAGACGGCGAACAAGCTCGCGGCCCTCGCGGGGAAGGTGCGCGCCGTCGCGATCGGCCCCGGGATCCCTACGGGGCCCGGCATGCGCGCCGTCGTGCGGGATCTCGTGGCGCGTCTCACCGTGCCGATGGTCGTCGACGCCGACGCGCTCAACATGATGGGCAGCGACGTCGGGCGCGTGCTCAGCAACGTCGCGGGGCCGCGCATCCTCACGCCGCACCCGGCCGAGATGGGGCGCCTCGTGGGCAAGTCGACGGCCGAGGTTCAGGAAGACCGGCTGGGCGTCGCGCGCGCTCTCGCGACGCGCACGCGGTCGGTCGTCGTGCTCAAGGGCGCGCGCACGCTCGTCGCCGCGCCCGACGGCACGGTGTTCGTTAACCCGACGGCGTGCGGCGCGCTCGGGACGGCGGGCAGCGGCGACGTGCTCACGGGGCTCATCGGCGGCCTCGTCGCGCAGGGGATGACGCCGCTGGCGGCGGCGTGCGCGGGCGTGTTCATTCACGGCGCCGCGGGCGAGCGCGTCGCGGCGCGCGTTGGCTCGGGTCTCACGTCGGGCGATCTGCCCGACGCCATCGCAGACGTCATTCAGACGGGATTGTGAGCGTCACGCCTTCGGGCAAGCCCACGAAGACGGCGCGCCCGTCGAGATCCGTGCGCGCGCGCGCGACGTCGCCGCGCTTGGTGGTCACGCTCACCGAGCGATCCGGCCAGGGCACTCCAGTGGCGTCCGTGAGGCGCACGGCGGTCCAGGTCACGGGCGTGCGTGCCGCGCGCGCCCAGGTCGCGGCGGCGCGCACCGACGGGGGCGCGCCGTCGTCGGAGACGACCGCGTCGAGGGCCGCCGTACCCGCGGGAAAGCGCGCCATGGCGGGCGCGAGCCGCGCCGCGAGTCCGGGCTCGGCGCGCGCGAACGCGACGGCGAGCGCTCTTTGTTGATCGCGCGTGAGCGTCGTGCGCGCGAGGGCGTCCGCGGCGGCGCACGCGAGGTCGCCCTCAGCCGCGAGGTCGTGGATGAGCGCCGTCGCGACGGCGCCCGAGATGGGCGTCGCTGAGGCGAAGAGAGCACGCGCCAGCACGGCGCGTGCGCGTGGCTCGACGCTCGCGAGATAGGCGGACGCGAGCACGTCTGCTTGGATGGCGGGGGCGAGTCGTTCGAGCGCGTCCCCCAGCGCGGTCGCCGCCGCCTCGGTGACGCGCGGCGCTCCGGGCGCGAGCGCCGCGAGGATCCGCGGCGCCGTCTCGCGCGGCGGCGACGGCAACCGACCGACCGCGAGCGCCGCCTGCAAACGCACCTCGGGATCGGGATCGGCGAGCCGCTGCGCGAGCACATCGGCCGGCGCGACCGCGCCCAACCGGGCCGCGAGGCGTACGGCCCGCGCGCGCACGCCCGCGTCGCCGTCGCCGAGCGCGCGGGGAAGGACCTCGGCGGCGCGGTCGTCGCCGATCGCGATGAGCGCGTCGAGCGCGAGGGCGCGCAGATCGGCGAGCTCGCCGCGCTCGGCGAGGCGCGCGAGGGCCGGGACAGCCCCCGGATCGGCGAGGCGCGCCAAGGCCTCGAGCGCCGCGAGGGTCGTTCCCGTTCGCGCGCGGAGGGCCGCCGTCACGAGCGCCGCCGTCGCGCCACGGTCGCCGATGCGGCCGAGCGCCTCGGCGGCGAGCCGCGCGCTCGTTGGGGTTCCCGTCTCCAGCTCGCGGCAGAGCCGCGGCACGGCGGCGGCGCCCGCGCGCTCGAGCGCGCGGCGCACGTCGGCCGCTCCCGGCGGCTCGCGCGCGAGCGTGAGCAAAGCCTCGACGGCCTCGGGCGTCGCGAGCACGCCGAGCGCGAAGGCCGCGCGTCGTGCCGTCTCGTCGCGGGGGTGGCGGCGCGCGAGCCCGACGAGCGTCGGCACGGCGCCTGCGTCGCCCAGGCGCGCGATCGCGTCGATGGCCTCACCGCGCGGCTCGGGCGCACCATCGGCCAGCTGGCGCAGCAGGGCAGGCAGCACGCGCCTGTCGCCGAGGACGCCCAGCGCGCCGCGCGTGGCCTCCCGCACGCCGCGGTCGGAGTCGGCGACGTGCGCGAGCAGCGGCACGCTTGCGCGCGCATCACGCATCGCCGCGAACGCGTGCACGGCCCGCAGGCGCACCTCGGCGAGCTCGTCGTCCAGCGCGCCCGCGACGGCGCTGAACGAGGTCGCCGCCGGGTGCGCCGTCAGCACGTCGAGCGCTTGCAAGCGCGACTGGAGATCGCCGTCGCGCAGCGCCCGCTCCGTCGCGTGACGTGCTCCGGACGTCAGCTCCGAGACCTGGCGCAGGACGAGCAAGCCCAGGAACTGCCCTTGCGGCGCGCGCGTCGCCAGCCACGCGACGGCGGCGTCGGTGGCCTCCTTCGCTCCTCTTCTCGCGAGCAGGCGGGCCGCCGCGAGCCGAACGTTCGGGTTGTGATCGGTCAGCCTCGCCACGAGGAGCGGCGTGGCCCGCCGCGCGTCGAGCCGCGCGAGCTCGAGCACGGCGCGCAGCCGCTGCCCGTCGTCGCGCGCGTCCAGATCGCGCGCGGGATCCTCGGCGCCGCCCAGCCAGGCCGCCGCGCCGCTCGTCGAAGGTGCCGGCGCCGCCAGCGCCCCCGCGACCACGATCCCGATCAGCACGACCGCCGGCATCGAGAGTCAGTATACTGACCGCATGACGCGAGAGATCATCCTGAGCATTCTGGAGAGCGAAGGCGCCGAGTCCAAGGGAGGCACGCTCGCCTTCCGCGACGACCGCGAGGTCACGGCCTTCGTCTCGGCGCCGGGCGAGATCCTCAACGTCGCGCGCGTCGTCCGCGTCGAGCTCAAGGACAAGTTCGTCGCGCTGCAGACGACGAAGGACGAACGTTTCGTCTTTGCCTACGAAGACGTCCTCGGCTTCAAGTTCGCGACGGCGATCAACGTCAAGGACCGCTCGGCCGGCTTCGGTCGCTAGAGCGGCGGTCCTCGCGTTACGCCGCCCGAGATCGCGACCTAGCGCACGGACATCGACCAGCTCGCGATCGTCTTCGACCCGTTGAAGTGCGGGAAGTTGAACGACTGCATGCGCGCGAGGACGCAGCTCGGGAAGGCGCCGCCGCGCTGGCCGTTGACCTTGACGGCCGAGACCTTGCCCGTGCCGCGCACGACGAAGTCGATGCTCATCTCGGTCAGCCCGGGGCTCTTGTGCTTCTCGGCCATGAGGCAGGGGATGAGGCCGCGGTAGTTGCCCATCATGACGCGCTGGATGACGTTGTCGTCGAGCGTGTCCTCGCCGCCGCCCTTGGTGACGTCGCCGATGTTCATGTCGTTGTTGAACTCGTCGCTGCCGCCGCCGCTACTCGCGTGGTGGCCGGCCGTCCGTTTCGCGACGTGCGCCGTCTGGAAGTCGAGCTTGACGTCCTTGAGGAACGAGTCGATCTCGGCCTCTTCTTCGCGCGTCGCGAGCTTGCCGTTGTCGGCCGCCTGGCGCGTCATCAAATAGAGCGCGAGCCCGCCGCCCACGACGGCGATGGCGACGCCCGCGATGACGACCGTCGCCATGGACTTCTTCTTCTCCGTGGCCTCGTGCGAGTGCTCGGCCTTCGCGCGGCGCATCTGCTCGAGGCGGCGCTCCGAGACCTTGGTGAACTCCTTGAGCGCCTGGAAGTCCTTCACCTTCTTGCGCGCGCCCGTGTCGCTGTCGACGATCATGTGCTCGCCCACGATCTCGCCGCGCTCGATCTGCGCGCGGATCTGCGCGAGCGAGAACGGGCCGAAGTCGAGCTTGTCCTTCTGGATGAGCCAGCGCTCTTGCGTGTCGTCGGCGGCGCCGCCCGCGGCCTCGGCGACGTTGAACGACTTGCCCAGCGTGAGCCGACCGTCGGCGCCCGCGTGCGGCGCTGTCGGCGACACGGCGGCCGAGACGAGCGGCGTCGACGTGCGCACGCCGCCCGCGCTCGCGGCGCCATCCCCACCCAGCGAAACGAGCACCTGCCGGAATTCGACGGCCGACGCGAAGCGCGCCGCCGGATCCCGCTGCGTCGCGCGAAGAATGAGGTCGTCGACGCCTGGGGGCGCGTCCGCCGCCAGCTGGCTCGCGGGCTTGAGCGGCGCCGAGGGCGGTCGCCCCGTGAGCACCTCGTAGAGGATGACGCCGAGGGAGTAGACATCGGCGGCGGGCGAGGGCACGCCGCCTCCAACGAGCTCGGGCGCGACGTAGATCGCGTCGGGCGCTCCCTGCGGCGCCCCGCGGCGCGCGAGCGACGGCAGCGTGCGCGACAGTCCTAGGTCAGCCACCTTCACGCGGCCCGCCTTGTTGACCCACACGTTGGCCGGGTTGAGCCCGCCGTGCGGCATGAACGTCGCCGCCTTCTCGAGCGCGTTCGTGACGTGAGTTACGAGGTTGCACGCGCCGCGGAACGACACCCCGCGCCCTTCGCCGCGTTTGCCGTCGATGAACTCGCGCAGCGTCTGGCCGTCGAGCAGCTCGGTCGCGATGAAGTAGAAGTCCGCTTCGCGCCCGACCATGAGCACGTCGACGAGGTTCTTGTGGACGACGGCGCTCGCCTTCTCGATGTCGGCTTCGAGCTGCTGCGCGTGCGCGCCGATGACCCGCGCGGGGAGAATGCGAACGGCCGCCGAGATCCCCTGCGCGACGTCGGTCGCGCGGTAGGTCTGGCTGACGGCGTCTTGAAAAAGCGGTCCGTCGATCCGAAAACGGCCGCCTATGGTCGTCCCGATCGGGAGTTGTCCCGGCTGCGACGACATGGCGAGGGAGTCACGTGCGGGGGGCATCGGGCCGCCTACTTTATCAAAGCCAGCGGCCGGACGTCACCCAACGGTTACCCGACGAATTACCCGCCAAAATCAGGCCGCTTCTCTTCTTACTTCTCGCCTTACTTCTCTTCCAAGATCTGCGGAAGCTTTTGCGCCTGCCCGATCCAGTCGCCCACCTGGGGTTCGGTCGGCGGTTTCTCTGAGATCTTCTTGGCTTGGTTCACTTTGTTGATGCTTTCCATGAGAGACGGCGGCGTCTGCTTGGCGAGCTCGGCCGTCGTCTTGATGCCGGCCGCCTCGAGCAGCAGCACCATCTCGGACCCGACGCCCTTGAGGCGCAGGAGATCGCACCGACGCACGAGATCCAGCACGACGGCTGGCTTGAGACCGGAGGTC
>DATAZS010000580.1:0-5587 GCA_036271915.1 Polyangia bacterium | reverse complement strand
AGGCCATCAAGGAAGAGCTGGGCGAGATCGACGAGAGCGGCGGCGACCTCGACGACTTCCGCGAGAAGATCACGGCCGCGAAGATGCCGCCCGAGACCGAGAAGGTCGCGATGAAGCAGCTCGAGCGGCTCAAGGTCATGCAGCCATCGTCGGCCGAGTACACGGTCACGCGCACGTACATGGAGTGGCTCGTCGAGCTGCCGTGGACGATCTCGACCGAGGACAAGCTCGACATCCAAGAGGCGCGCGACATCCTCAACACGGATCACTACGACCTCGAGAAGGTGAAGAAGCGCATCCTCGAGTACCTCGCGGTTCGCAAGCTCAAGAGCGACAAGAAGGGCCCGATCCTTTGCCTCGTGGGCCCGCCCGGCGTCGGCAAGACATCGCTCGGCCGCTCGATCGCGCGCTCGCTCGGGCGCAAGTTCATCCGCATCTCGCTGGGCGGCGTGCGCGACGAGGCCGAGATCCGCGGCCACCGGCGCACGTACGTCGGTTCGCTGCCGGGGCGGCTCATCCAGGGCATGAAGAAGGCAGGCTCGAACAACCCGGTCTTCATGCTCGACGAGATCGACAAGCTCGGGCACGACTTCCGCGGAGATCCCGCGGCCGCGCTGCTCGAGGTGCTCGACCCCGAGCAGAACTCGAGCTTCTCCGACCACTACCTCGAGGTGCCGTTCGACCTGTCGAAGGTCATGTTCGTCGCGACGGCGAACGTCATGGACCCGATCCCGCCAGCGCTGCGCGATCGCCTCGAGGTGCTCGAGCTGCCCGGCTACACGCGGGAAGAGAAGCTCAACATCTCGAAGCACTTCCTCATCCCGAAGCAGCTCGAGGAGCACGGCCTGTCGGGTGACAAGGTCGTGTTCGAGGACACGGCCGTCGCCGAGGTCATCGACAGCTACACGCGCGAGGCCGGCGTGCGCAATCTCGAGCGCGAGATCGCGAACGTCGTACGCGCCATCGCCGTGCTCGTCGCCGAGAACAAGTCCGAGCCCGTCGAGAAGCTCAACGTCGAGCGCATCGCTGAGTTCCTCGGGCCCGCGAAGTACATCTCCGAGGTCGCGGACCGCGTGTCGGAGCCGGGCGTCGCGACGGGCCTCGCCTGGACGCCCGTGGGCGGCGACATCCTTTTCATCGAAGCGACGAAGATGAACGGCAAGGGGCAGCTCGTGCTCACGGGCCAGCTCGGCGACGTCATGAAGGAGTCGGCGCAGGCGGCGCTGTCGTTCATTCGCTCGCGAGCGAAGTGGCTCGGCCTCGAGGAGAATTTCCTCGAGAAGACCGACATCCACGTCCACATCCCCGCGGGCGCCATCCCAAAGGACGGTCCCTCGGCCGGCGTGACGATGTTCGTCTCGATGGCGTCGCTGCTCACGGGGAAGCCCATTCGGAACGACGTCGCGATGACGGGCGAGATCACGCTGCGTGGCCTCGTGCTGCCCGTGGGCGGCATCAAGGAGAAGTTCCTCGCGGCGCACCGGGCAGGCATCAAGCGCGTCATTCTTCCAGAGCGCAACCGCAAGGACGTGATCGAGATCCCCGATCAGCCGAAGAAGGAGATCGAGATCCTCTTCGTCAAGCGTATGGACGAGCTGCTGCCGCTCGTGCTCACGGAGATGCCCAAGCTCGGCGCCATGACGGCGCCCGCGATGACGCCTCCGTCTGCGACGCCGCCTCCCGCGGCGTAGCCGAAATCTCGACGCGCGCGCGGTGCTAGAGTCCGTCGGTGAAGCTTCGCCGACGGCTCGTTTGGTCATTCGCCGTTTGGTTGTTCCCGGCGGCCGTCACGGCCGACCTCACGAGCTGTAACGATGGCTCGACGGGCTGTTGCATGATTTGCCCCGAGTGCGCGTGCGGCAACAGCTGCGTGAGCTGCGCCGTCAAGTGCATGGAGCCCAAGGGCTGCGCGTGCGGCACGACGACGATGGACCGCGCGGCGCCGAGTCAGCCCGACGACGCGCTCATGTCGCTGCCCGACGCGGGCGCGGGCGACTGACTAGGCCTCGGCGGGCGTGTCCTTTTCGGGCACGTGGAAGTACCGGTTGAACAGGCCGTGACCCGCGTAGATGAGCGGCGTCAGCAAGATCGCCATCGCGAGCTTGCCGAGATAGTTGTCCAGGGCGTTGTTGACGATGAAGCCCATCGAGCGCGAGCCCACGAGGAAGACGAAGCTGACCGCGATGCTGTCGACGACCTGCGAGAGCACGGTCGATCCCGTCGAGCGCAGCCACAGCATGTGGTGGCCCGTGATCCGGCGCAGGCCGTGGAAGATCGAGATATCGAGGAACTGTCCGATGACGTAGGCCGTGAGCGACGCCACGTAGAGGCGCGACGAGGTGCCGAACGCGCTGCGGAAGGCGGCGTCCGAGATCGGCGAATCGGGGCTCGTTGGCAGGTGCAGCGCGAGCGTGATGGTGGCCCACACGAACACGGCGGCGGCGAGGCCGACCATCGTGATGCGCTTGGCGCCGTGCGTGCCGTAGAACTCGTTGACGAGGTCGGTGAGCACGAACGTCAGCGGGAAGGGCACGATGCCCGCCGAGAACGTGTGCCCGAAGACGACGAAGAATTTGCCGCCGATGAAGTCGCCCGTGACGAGCGCCGCGACGAACAGCGCCGTGAGGAAGACGAAGAAGCGGTCCTTCCTATCCAACGTGGCTCCGATGGCTCCGGGGCGGCACTGCCGGCAGACTACCCTCAAAAGGGGAACGACGACACGAGGTAGATCTGATTGGCGCCGCCCTTGGACAGGCCCTTCGCGATGCCGAGCTGCAGCGTCGCCTCGACGTAATAGAAGAGCCTCATGCCGAGGCGGAGCTCGCCCCCCACGCCCGTGTGGAGATCTCCGAGGTGGAGCTGGCCCGAGAACGCGTCGCCGACGTCGGTGAAGACCGCGCCGTAGATGCGCCGCAGGTAGACGGGGAACGTCGAGTAAGTGTGCTCGATCCATACGAGGGGCGCGCGGTACTCGGCGGACAGGATGTGGAACTGGTTGCCGACGAACGCGTTCGGACCGTAGCCGCGCAGGTAGGTGCAGCACTGCGGGCGGTTGAGGAACAGCGACCGCAGGATGTCCTGTTGCACGTAGCCGCCCACGCCGAAGAAGCCGGTCTTGTCGCCGACGCCGAGGCCGCCGCTGTAGAGGATCGCGAGCGCGTGGAGGCGCGCCCACGGCGGCGTGAGGTACTCCGTCCACGCCCACGAGATCTCCGTCGTCGTGTAGCGGCTGCCGAGCGCGGGATCCGAGACCTGCAGCGACAGCTGAAGGTGTCGACCCTCCTGCGGGCTGATCGAGTACGGCCACGAGTGCGCGTTCGAGAAGGCCCACTGCAGGTACAGGTTCGCGTCGGGGCCGCTCTGTGGCTTGATCGCGATGCCGTGCGTGGGATCGGGCGGCGCCAGCATCGTCGCTGGCGCGTAGGCGTTGTAGGCGTAGCCGAACGAGAGGTCCGCCGACTCGGCGGGCGTGCGCACGACGGGCAGGCTCGTGGAGACGCTCGCGCTCTCGTTGAGCTGGTGGTAGGTGATGCGCCGACCGTCGATGACGAGATCGTTCGCGAGCACCGTCGAACGCGCGAACGTGACGCCGAAGGACGGCCACAGGCGCGCGTACGAGTAGTCGAGACGCAACGACGGCACGTCGTCTGCCGTGAAGATCGTGTCGACGGCGATGGCGTGGTTGCCCACGGGATCGGCCACGCCGAACTGCACCTCGGCGGCGTCGCCCGTGCCGAGCGGGTTCGTCACGAGGTTGAGGTTCCAGCTGCGCGGATAGAAGTACTTCCACGGCGCGAAGGGCCGCTCCGTCGACTCGAACGGCGTCACGGGCGGCTCGCCGGGCAGCGCGTCGGGCGAGTCGGCGACACTGCCCGGATCCTCGGGCGCGTCGGGGCGCACGTTGGCGAACGGCTGCGCCGGAGACCAGGTCCACGGATCGAACGGCGTCGAGAAGAGATCGAAGCCGTCAGTCGTGAAGCCCATGTAGACGAGTAGCTTGCCGTCCGGTGAGATCGTCGGCTGAAAAGCGCCCGAGACGACGTTCGTCACCTGGAGGAGGCGACCCGTCGCGAGCTCGTACGCGAATACGTTGTAGATGCCCGTGCGATCGGACGAGAACACGACGTAGCGGCCGTCTGGCGAGAAGCGCGGATCGACGTCGAAGGCGCGATCGATCATGAGCGCGCGGTCGCTGCCCGTCGCGACGTCGAGGATGTGGATGTCGCGGAAGCCGCCGAACTTCCAGCGCGAGTAGACGATGGAGCGGCCGTCGGGCGACCAGGTGGGCGAGTAGGCGAGGCCGGGCAGGGCGGCGTCGATGACGCGTGGGACGCCGCCCGTGATGGGCAGGAGCGCGAGCTTGCGCGTGCCCGGCGCGCCCACGGTACAGACGATCTGCGTGCCGTCGGGCGAGACGTCGGGCATCTCGGCGCGACGCCCGCGCGTGAGCTCGCGCTGCTCGCCCGTCGCGAGATCGAGGCGGAACAGATCGTTCCACTGCAGCACGGGGTTGCCGGAGATGCGCCAGCGCACGGGCACGTAGTTGAGGCGCTGGAAGATCACGGCGCGGCCGTCGGGCGTGGGCACGCCCATGCCGGCGCCGTGCACCTGCGCGAGCTCGCGGCGCGCGCCCGTCGTGACGTCGAGGCGGACGTAGGCCGGCGACTCGTCGTTGTTCGAGCGATCGTAGAGCAGCGTGCCGTCGGGGAAGAACTTCGGCGTGAAGCCGTCGCTCGGGCCGGGCGCGTCGTGCGTGAGGCGGCGCTCCGGCGTCAGGCCGCGGCGGCGCGCCTCGTCGATCTCGAGCGCGTATTTGTGCGACTGCGAGCGACGCCACTCCTCCCATACACCGTCGCTCCACAGGCCCTGGTAGGGCACGCCGAGCGCGTGGGCCGCGATGCGGTTCATCGCGCCGGGGATGGGCCAGCGCGCGTAGCGGTGCGAGATCTCCTGGATCTTGAGCGGGCCGTAGCGATCCTCGACGTACTTGAGGATGCTCGAGCCGTAGAGGTACGCCGCCGTGCCGTTCGGGAAGACGAGGGGGCTGTTCGATACGTTGTCGAGGCCGAGCGCGCGCTCCTCGAGGAACGGCACGCGCAGCTCCATGTCGAAGATCGTGCTGCGCAGGCGGCCGCCCGTCGTCTGGCGCGTCTCCATGAGCACGGCGAGGCCCTCGATGAACCAGTTCGGCTGCGACAGGTTGGGCGCCCACAGCTTGCCCTTGATGAGGTTGTAGAGGCGCGGCAGGCCGTAGATCGTGTCGAGGTGCACGACGTGCGTGAACTCGTGCGTGATGAGCAGCTTGAGGTAGTCGTCGAAGTCATCGAGCTCGTCGAGCGCGCCGGGCGGCGCGCCGTAGCCGAAGATGTAGTTGTAGGGCAGGGAGCTCGCGTAGCCGTTCGCCGCGTCGGTGTGGTCGTCGAGGGTGATGTCGACGCGGCCGCTCGGCCGCCAGTTGAGGTAGCGCGTGTTCAGGCGCCACGCGCGCTCGGCGATGATGCCGGCGTGCGCGGCGAAGGCCCGCTCGTCCTCGTAGAAGTGGATGTGGAAGTGCGGCGTGTCGAGCGTGTACCAGCGGACGTCGGGC
>DATAZS010000579.1:0-5117 GCA_036271915.1 Polyangia bacterium | reverse complement strand
TCGGCGTCGCCCGCGCCGTTCGAATACTGCACGAACGACTTCGCCCAGAACCCGTGCCAGAAGGTCTCATACGCCGCGAAGGTGCTCGCGAAGCCCGCCTGCGCCGTCTGCGCGAGCGCCGCCTTCGCCTGCGTCACCGAGTCGTTGTTGGGGGCGTTGAGGCGCGTCGCCGCCGCGATCCAGATCGTGTAGCTCGCCGACGGCGTGATCGTGAGCCGCACGTGGCTGCCGTCCACCATCTGCGTCGTGAAGGGCGCGCCCTCGACGGTCGCGCCCAGCGAATATCCGAAGCTGTTGGGATCCTGCTGCCCGCGCGAGAGCCCGGCGCTGGCCGACTCGGACCACGTCGTCACCTTCTCCCAGGTCGCGAGGTTGGGCACGTTGCCGGAGTTGCCGAGCGCCGAGACGTCCCACAGCGAGACGTCGACGGTCGCGCTCGTGACGCCCGCGCGCGTGTCGACGACGTGCAGGCCGATGACCTCCGAATTCGGCGCGCCGACGATCGTGACGGTGTGATCGCTCCCGTACTTCGTCGCGAGCGTCCCGTCGTACATCGATAGCCGTTGCTGGAATGCCGGCGTGCCCGCGTCGATCGCGGGGTTGGTGTTGAAGCTCACGAGGCCCGCGGAGAACGCGGTCTGCTGCGACGAATCGACGGCCGACACCTGCATCGTGAGACCGTTTTGGCTCCACGCGATCGCGCCCACGCGGCCGTTGCCGACGGTGAGACCCTGAATCGGGTTCGTGTTGGGCGTATTGAAAACCACGTCGTGCTTGGACAGATAGCCCGCGTAGTCGACGTCGAGGACACCTTTGATCGTGTCGAAGGCCTCGCCCATCGGCCCGTCGACGACCGTCGTGACCGGCGCGCTGCCGCCCGTCGCGCCCGCGGCGCCGTCCGCGCCCGCGCCCGCGCTCCCGTCGGCCCCCGCGCCGCCGCGCATGCCCGCGCCGCCGTCCGAGCCGGCATGCGCCAGATCCCCACCGAAGCCCCCGACCGCCGCGCCGCTGTCCGTGCCCGCGCTTCCGCCGGCGGCGCCCGGCTGGCCCGCCGTGGCCTGCCCTCCGCCACCCGTCGCGCTGCAGCCGCCGGCCATCCCCACGAGCGCCAGCGCGAGACACGCGCGTTCGAGGCTGAAAATATGCGCTGACACCGGGTTTTCTCCTTCGCTCGATAGACGTCCTTCGCGGCGCCGGCAGGCACCGAATGCTTCCGCGGGTCCCCAGGTTCCTGACGCGGGTCACCAAGGAGCAAAGCGTGCAATGTCGAAATTGCTGGCGTTGAGCCCCAACATTACGCACCTTGGCCCAATCTCCTACGTGGGTCGGGGCGGGCGCGGCGCGTGTGCGGTCTCGCGGCTCTTCGGTTCCACGCTATTTCCAGACTGCACGTTCACTCGGAGGCCTCATGAAGAAGTACTTCGCATCGGCTCGTACCTTGGGTTTCGTCGCGACAGCCCTGCTTTTGGGCGCTTGTAGCAGCGGCGGCGGCGGCAACACCACCGGATCGGCGGGCAGCGAGGGAAGCGCGGGCGCCAACGGCTCCGCGGGCGCCAACGGCTCCGCAGGCGCCAACGGCTCCGCGGGAGCCAACGGTGCCGCGGGCGCCAACGGCTCCGCGGGTGAGGTCGGCTCAGCGGGCGCGGTCGGCTCAGCGGGCGCGGTCGGCTCCGCGGGCGCCAACGGCTCGGCCGGCGCGAACGGCTCCGCGGGCGCGAACGGCTCCGCCGGCGCGGTCGGCTCAGCGGGCGCCAGCGGCTCCGCGGGCGCCAACGCCGTCGCCAGGAGCACGGGGTGCGGCACTCCTCCGGCCACCGGCGACTCGCTCACCAAGTTCATCAAGAAGGACATCATGGTGGCCTCCGGAACCACGCCGACGGGCGTCGATCCGGCGTTCGTCACGGCGCACCCCGTGAACGCGGGCAACACGTACACGTTCACCAAGCGCAACTACTTCATGCGTCTGCCGAACGGGTACGATCCGAACACGCCCGTCGCCATCGACATGGCGGGCGTCGGGTGCGGCGGCAACGACACCGCCGGCTCGAACGGCGACTACACGGTCCCGCCCGGCCCGTCCGCGGGCGTGAACCAGTCCGTCACGATTCAGGTCGGCCTCAGCTACGTGCCGTCGAACTCGATCAACACGTGCGCGACTTACGCCGACAACTTCGTCAACACGCCCGAGCCCGCGTATCTCAACGCCATCATCGACGACATCACGTCGAAGTACTGCGTGAACACGAACAAGGTCTTCGTGAACGGCTACAGCAGCGGCGCGTGGGAGGCCATCATGTCCGGCTGCGCGAACCAGGACCGCGTGCGCGGCTTTGGCGTTCAGATCGGCGGCGGGCTCCGGCTCACGCACGCGACGTGCGAGGCCAAGCCGTCGGCCGCGATGTTCGTCGTCGGCCTGCAGGACACGGGCAACCCCATCGGCCCGCTCGCGACGCTGCTGAACAACAGCTACGGCTCACAGGGCGCGCGCGACGAGCAGCTCAAGCGCAACGGCTGTGTCGCCGCGGACTTCACGATCGTCGACACGTGCTCCGCGGGCGCGACGGGCGCGGGCCAGCCCGCGTGCGCCGCGGGCGTCGCCACGGGTGACACGTTCGGCAACGCGCCGCACGCGATGTGGAACGCGAAGTATCCCAAGTGCCAGATGTACACGGGCTGCCCCGCGAAATACCCGGTCGTCTGGTGCCCCATGAACGTCAACCACGGCAACGGCCCCAACCCAATGGGAACGGACGGCGGCGCCATCCTCGAGAACTATCGCCTTCAGGGCATGTGGGACTTCTTCGACTCGCTGCCGGCGCCTTAGCACGCGAGCGCGCTCAGACCCCCGCGCGATACTTCGACGGGTTCAGCTTGCAGAGGAGCCAGATACGCCCGAGGCGCAGCAGACCTTCTGCAGCGTCCTTGGGCGTCATCTTCGAGTGACCGCTCGCCCGCGCGGGCAGGCGGATCCCGACTTCGCCCACGCGGTAGCCGTTGATCACTAGGACGTACAGGCTCTCGAAGAAGAACGAATAGCCGCGCGCGTCGATGAGGCCGAAAAGCGCCCGCGGAATCGAGCGCAACTGGTACAGACGCATGCCCGACGAGGCGTCCTGCTCGAGGTTGAGCAGACGCCGCGTGAGGAAGTGGCCGCCGTACGTCAGCATGCGGCGGAAGACCGTCCAGTCTTGGAGGCTGTCGCGCACGAGGTAGCGCGAACCGACGACGACGTCGAAGTCGACCGACAGTGCGATGAGGGAGCTGACCGCTGACGGCGGGTGTGTGAAGTCGCAGTCCATCGTGATGAGGACGTCGTAGCCGTGGTCGTAGGCGTAGGCGACGCAGTCGAGGTGAGCCGACCCGATACCCAGCTTGCCGGCACGGTGTACGCCAAGGATGCGCGTGTGCTCCGCGGCGAGGCGATCGATGAGCGCGCCCGTACCATCGGGCGACGCGTCGTCCATGAACAGGATGTCGAGATCGAGCTCCTGGCCCAGCAGTTCGAGGCACAGCGGCTCGACGTTCCCGACCTCGTTGTACGTCGGGATCGCCAGCAGTGTCTTGGGGCCACCCATCTCGGGGACCGGACAGTAGCCAATGACCCACGCCAGTCAAGCGACGTGTCGGGCGACGGCGCCCGCGTGCGCGCTGCGGTTGCGTCGCGCAGGTTCAGGTTCTAGTGTCGGCGCCATGAGCTCCCCAGCCGCCGCGTCCGACGCGGCCGCTTCTGAAGCCCCCGTGCCCCTCGTGGGCCTTCGAGATCGGCTCCTCGCCGTGCTGCCGTTCGTCATCCTCGCCGGCACGGCCGTCGCGGTGCGCGCAACGCTGTTTCCCGTCGAGACCATCGACATCCGCGACGCGCTCGCGGGCTGGTTCACGCACCTGCGCGACCACGGGCACTTCGCGGCGCTCAAGGACAACGTCGGGAACTACCCTCCTTCCTACCTCTACTTCCTGGCGCTCACTAGCTACCTGCACGTCGCCCCCATCGTGGGCATCAAGATCATCCCCCTCGCCTTCGACCTCGTTTTGGCCTGCGCGTTCCAATCAATCGCGGCCGAGCGTACGGCCTCGCGCTGGGGACGCATCGTCGCGTTCGCGCTGCCGCTCTTCTCGCCGACGCTAGTCATCAACGGCTCGTCGTGGGGCCAATGCGACGTCATGTACACGACCTTCGTCGTGCTGTCCCTGCGATCGGCGCTCCGCGACGATTGGCAGCGCGCCATGGCGCTCGCTGGGGCGGCGCTGTCTTTCAAGCTGCAGGCGATCTTCTTCATGCCAGCGCTCGCCTTGATGTTCCTCAAGGCGCGCGGTCCGTGGCGTGCGTTGCTCTGGGTCCCCGTCGTCTTCGTCGCGACGATGCTGCCGGCGCTCGCGATCGGACGTCCCGTTCACGATCTCCTCACGCTCTATGCGGGACAGGTTGGGCTGTTCCACAGCCTCACCCTCGGCTGTGCGAACTTCTACCAGTGGATCCCCAACGCGCCGTTCGAGATCCTGCGAGTGACGGGCATCGTCCTCACGCTGTCGCTGCTGGTGTTCATCGCTTGCATCAGTTGGCTGTCGCCCGCGCCATGGCGCGGACGGGAGCGCGTGCTGCTCGCCCTGCTGACCTGCATGCTCTGTCCGTTCTTCCTGCCCGAGATGCATGAGCGTTACTTCCTCTCCGCCGACGTCATCTCGCTGCTGCTGCCCTTCTACATGCCGCGTCGCTGGTGGATCCCCATCCTCGTCGTGAACGCGTCGGCGCTGTGCTGCTTGCCCTTCATGTTTGGGCAGCAGCCCCTCGAGTTCAAATGGCCGGCGCTCATGATGGGCGTCGCGCTGTTCCGGGTCGCCGGCGATTGGATCCGGGCGCAGCGGCTGCCGCCCATCGTGCGCGCCGACGAGATCTCCTGACAAACACGGCGCGCGGCGAGGCCGGCACCGCTCAGGGAACGCGCTGGCGATCAGCGGTTAGTTGGCGTACGGGACGATCTCGGCCGGGCAATTCAAACTTCATGGGATTGTGGGCCAGCGGGCTATTCCACGTGCGCGCGTCATCCCGCTGCGACACCGCCTGCCTAAGCACGCTCAGCTTCGGGACTACGCCTTTGAGCCTCGTTTGAAGTCCGAGG
>DATAZS010000578.1:0-1815 GCA_036271915.1 Polyangia bacterium | reverse complement strand
GCATGATCCCAGGCCTCTTCGCGATGGTCGCGGGCTGGATCGGCGGCAAGACGTCGGACTTCCTGCTGCGCCGCGGGTTCTCGCTCACGAAGGCGCGCAAGATCCCGATCGTGTGCGGCATGGCCGTCGCGTCCAGCATCGGCCTCGCCGTCGTCGTGCCGAGCGCCATGGGCGCCGTCGCGCTGCTCGCGCTCAGCTACGGCGGGCTGTGCTTCGCGGCCGCGAGCATCTGGTCGCTGCCCGCCGACATCGCGCCGACGCCGCGCCACGTGGCCTCGATCGGCGGCATCCAAAACTTCGCCTCGAACCTGGCGGGCATCTGCATCACCTACCTCGTGGGCAAGCTGCTCGCGATGACGGGCGGCTTCGTGCTGCCGCTCATGCTCGCGGGCGGCTTCGCGCTCCTGGGCGCGCTGTCGTATCTGTTCATCGTCCCCGAGATCAAACCGCTCGAGAGCAAAGAAGCGACGACGCGCGCCGCCGCGTGATCGCGGCGGCCCCGGCCGCCGCGATCCGACGTCGCTACCTGACCTGTCTAACGAACCTGGATCTCGTAGCGGCGGTTCTTCTTCTTCTTCGCCTCGGTGTCGTCGGGCGTCACGAGCGGGTGCTCGGCGCCCATGCCGACCGAGACGATCTCATTGGGTGCGATTCCCTTGGCGACGAGCTCGCGCACCATGACGGCGGCGCGCTTGGCCGACAGCTCCTTGTTGTGCTCGGGCTTGCCGCTCGTGTCGGTGTGGCCCGACACCTCGAACTTGTAGCCCGTGACGCCCGCCATCTGCAGATCCTTCTTCACCTTCACGAGCGTGTCGGCCAGCTTCTTGACCTTCGGGCCGCAGCCCGGCTCCAGCTCGTCGCTGTCGGACTTGAACGCGCACTGATTCTTGCGGCCCTCGGCCAGCAGCTTGGCGTTGACCTTCTTGAGGGCGGCGTCGTGCGCGCCGCCGGCGGCCTTCTTCGTGAGGCTGCCGAGATCGAGGGCGTTCGCGGGAGCGGGAGCGGACGCGCCCACCAAAGACGCCGTGGCGAGGAACGCCGGGAGGACCCAGGAGCGCAGCGCGCTTTGTCGTTGTTTCATGGCGCGACCATACCGACGGGGCCGCGGCGCGCGCAAGCGTCCCGATGCAACGCTCAGCGACGGAACGAGCCGGTGCTGTCGATCACCGTCAGCGTCGTGCGCATGCCGCGCGCGGCGTGATCGCCGTCGGGGCACGTGAGCACGTAGGTGCCGGGCGTGACCTTGAGGATCAAGCGGCTGTGCTGGCCCGGTACGATGAGCTCGTCCGACTGCTCGTCGACGCCGGGGCCGACGACGTGGATCCCGTGCTCCAGCGTTCCCTCGTTCACGATGTCGAGCTGGACCTTGCCGCGCGCGACGAGGCTGGGTGACACGTCGAGGCCGCCCTCGCGCAGCACGACCTGCAGCACCTCGGGCGCGTTGCCGTCGCCGGGACGGTAGAGCCCGAGCGGCGCGCACGCGCCGAGCGTGAGAACGAGCGCGAGCACTGGCCATTTGGCGAATCTCATGGGCATGTCACGTCGGCGCCCAGCGTCGCCGCGGCGCCGGACGTCTCCTCTTTCAACGATACGCCTGTGAGCGTCACGTGGCGCGCGCTGCCGCTCGCCGTCACGGTCACGCTGCCCGACCTCCCCCAGAAGCGGGTTTGCGTCGTCGTCGTGTCGCCACGCTCGACGAACACGCCCACCATGCCGGCGGACATCGAGATGACATCGAGGATCCCGGCCGCGGCCTTCACGGCGTACGACCCCGCGGCGACGGGCGAGACGCCGCCTGGAAACCACAGCTGGATG
>DATAZS010000577.1:0-1584 GCA_036271915.1 Polyangia bacterium | reverse complement strand
GCCGCGGCGCGCACCGCGGGCTTCGCGTCGATCAAGATCAACACCGTCGCCGTGAAGGGCTTCAACGACGGCGAGCTGGGCGCGCTGTGCGGGTTCGCGTGGGCGCGCGGCCTCGTGCCGCGCTTCATCGAGCAGATGCCGATGGCGGCGGGGCAGACGTTCGTTCCCGGCCAGCTGATGTCGGCCGCCGAGATCCGCGCCGCGATCGTGGACGCGCACGCGGGCAGCCGCCTCGTCGCCGACGACGAGGGCGTGCGGGGCGCGGGGCCGGCGCGCTACCACCGGCTCGTCGGAGACGACGACGACGCGGGTGCGCCGCGCCGCTTCGGCGTCATCTCGCCCATGACCGAGCACTTCTGCGATCGGTGCAACCGCGCGCGCCTGTCGGCGACGGGCGCGCTGCACGCGTGCCTCGCGCACGACGACGCCGTCGATCTGCGCGGCCCGCTGCGCGCGGGCGGTGAGCGCGCCGTCGTCGACGCCATCGGCGCCGCGCTCGCGAAAAAACGCGACGGGCACGAGTTCCAGCTCGTGGGCCTGGGCGGACCGCGCAAGGCGATGGTACAGATCGGCGGATGAGGGACGTCTCCCAGCTTCGCGCGACGATCGCGGGTCTTCGTGGACGGTTCGAGAACGAGCTCGCCGCGCTCGTCGAGGTGCCGACGGTCAGCATGGATCCGGCGCGCCGCCCGCAGATGGACGCGTGCGCGGCGTTGGCCGCCGGCTACCTGCGCGAGCTCGGCGCGCGCGTCGACATCGTCGAGACGGGTGGCTTCCCGCTCGTCGTCGGGCGCATCGTGCGCGACCCGTCGTGGCCCACCGTCACGATCTACAACCACCTCGACGTCCAGCCCGCCGATGGCGCCGAGTGGAAGACGCCGCCTTTCACCTTTTCGCGCGCGGAGGAGCCCGGCAACATTCGCTGGTTCGGGCGCGGCACGACGGACGACAAGGGTCCCGCGCTCACGGCTCTCTACGGCGCGCGCCTCGCGCTCGAGGAGGACGCGCGCGTCAATGTGCAGTTTCTGTGGGAGCTCGAAGAAGAGATCGGCAGCCCGAACTTCGAGCGCGGGCTCGCGGCGCTCGTCGCGGGCGATGCAGCTGCGGGGCGTCCGCCGTTCCACACCGACTCGGTCGTCGTATCGGACACGATCTGGATCGCGGCCGGCAAGCCCGCGATCGCCTATGGCCTGCGCGGGCTCATGGGCTTCACCGTCTCGCTGCAGACGGGCGCGAAGGACGTGCACTCGGGCACGACGGGCGGCGCGGCGCGCAACCCCGTGACGGAGCTCGCGGCGCTCATCGCGACGTGCGTCGACGCGCGCACGGGCAAGGTGAAGATCCCGGGATTCTACGACGACGTCCGCCGCCTCACGGCCGACGAGAAGAAGGCGTTCGGGCGCACGGGCTTCTCGGCCAAGGTCTTCAAGGCCGCGCACGAGCTGCGCAGCCTGCGGCCGCTCAAAGACGATCTCGCCGTCATGGAGTCGATCATGGCGCTGCCGACCTTCGAGGTGCACGGCCTCGTGGGCGGCTACACGGGCCCCGGCATCAAGACGATCGTCCCGCACCGCGCCGAGGCGA
>DATAZS010000576.1:0-10175 GCA_036271915.1 Polyangia bacterium | reverse complement strand
AGCGGAACGTCGACGGAGGCCATCTCTTCCTTTACTTACGCCGTTGAGGCGCGGCGCGCGACAGAATAGACAAGCGCGCGAAACTTCTCAATTCGGATCGGATAACGCGTTCGTCTACGACCCGAACGAAGGAACGGGGTTCCGGTGGCGATAGACGCGGCCGGGCGCTCAGTGCGACGGCATGCGGATCGGCCCCGAGCCCGTAGGCCGACGCGGGCGCTCGCCCGTCGCGACGCGCGGGACGGAAGACGACACGCCCCACTGCGCGGCGAGCGCGAGGATGCGCGCGTTCACGGGCACGTCGTTCAAAAAACGCGCGCGCCAGGCGGCGTCCTCGATGCGGGCCGCGCGCGCGAGCAGGCGTTCGCGCGCCGTCTCGAGCGTGGCGCGCGCCTCGGCGTCGGCGCCGTTCTGGGACAGCGCCTCGGCGAACGTGAGGCGCACGCTCGACTCGCCTTCCTCGATCTCGCCGAGCGCAGCGAGCTCGGTCGCGGCCTCGCGCGCCGCCTCGAGAGCGCGCGCGGCGTCGCCCCGTCCGAGCTGCGCGCGCGCGAGCGCGCCGAGCGCCGCCACGCGCAGCGACGGCGCGACCCTCAGCGTCTCGACGGCGAGCGCCGCCTCGGCCTCGGCGCCCGCGTAGTCGCCGCTCGTGGCGAGGATCTCGGACAGGTACGTGCGCGCGACGCCCTCGACGCGCGGCTCGCCCTGCTTGCGAACGCTCGCGATCGCCTCGCGCTCGAGGCGCGCGGCCTCGTCGGTGCGGCCGCCGAGGCCGAGGACGCGGCCGAGGTTGTGCTGCACGGCCGCCGTGAGCTCGTGCAGGCCCATGCGCGTCGTCTCGGCGAGCGCCTGCTGCAACGCCGCCTCGGCGCGCGCCAGATCCCCGAGCTCGCAGTACATGTAACCGAGGTTCGCGCGCGTCGAGCACGCGTTGCGCAGATCGCCCGCGAGCTCGAACGACGCGAGCGCCGCCTCGAGGCCCGCGAGGCAGCCGCCGAGATCGCCCGACGCCGACGCGCGGAACGACCGCACCTGCTGGATGAGCGCCTGCGCCTGCGGATCGAGATCGGGCAGCCCGCGCGAGACCTCGGACACGAGGCCCATGAGCGCGTCGGCGGCCGGGATGCGCCCGCCGAAGATGAGATACGTCGCGCCCCACGCGAGGCACGAGATCTGCGCGCCGCGCGCCGCGGCCGCCGGCTCGACGGCGCTCACGCGGCGCACGAGGTCCTCGACGACGTCGAGCTTGCCTTGCTTCGCGGCGCTCACGAGCGCCGCGCCGAGCGCGCGCAGCTCGGCCGCCGAGCCCGGCACGCGCGCCGCGGCCGCCGCGAGCGCGTGCCGCTCCGCTTCGGCGAACTCGCCGCGCCACACGTGGCCCTCCGCCTCGATAAGGCGCAGCGCGCCCGCGTCCTCGCCCGTGGCGCCGCACGAGATGCCGAGCTCGGCGCGCTCGATGGCGGCTGACAGATCGTTGGCCTTGAGCGCCTGCTCGGCGGCGCGCTCGTACCAGCGCACGGCGCGCGCCGGCTCCTCGCCGCGGCGAAAGTGCTCGGCCAGCGCCATGGCGTCGTTCGTCGAGCCCGCCGTCTCGAGCCACGCGCCCGCGAGCCGGTGCCCGAGCGCGCGGTCGTCGCGCGTCAGCATGGCGTAGGCCGCCTCGCGAACGAGCGCGTGCGTGAACGTGTACTCGACGTCGCCGCGGCGCTCGGCCGTCGCGGCGCGCGCGACGAGCTCGCGCGTCGACAGCAGCTCGAGCCACTCGCGCACGTGGCCGATCTCGCCCTCGCCCCCCAGCAGAGCCGCCGCGCCCGCCTGCGAGAAGCGCTCGCCGAAGACGCTCGCGGCGCGCAGCACGCGCCGCGCCTCGCTGCCCTCGGCGTCGAGGCGCGCCTGTACCATACCGATGACTGAATCAGGGAGCGCCTCGTGCCGCCCCGCGGCCGTCGCGCGGATGAGCTCCTCGAGATAGAACGCGTTGCCGTCGGCGCGCCCGACGAGCGTCGCCACGAGCGTGTCGCCGACGTCGGCGCCCAGCGAATCGCGCACGAGCTTCTCGCTCGCGCGCTTCGACAGCGGCGCGAGGCGGATGATCTGCATCTCGCGGCCCTTCCACAGATCGGGGAAGCGCTCGTCGACGTCGGGCCGCGCGAGCGCGAGCACCATGAACGGCAGCTCGCGCAGGTTGCGGAGCGCCGAGTCGATGAAGCTCACGGTGCCGAGATCGCCCCAGTGCAGATCCTCGAGCAGCAGCAGCACGGGATGCGCGGCGCACTCGGCCGCGAGCCAGTCCTCCCACGAGCGGCGCATGCCGTCGCCCATGAGCTGCGGGTTCTGGCGCGCCATGCGCAGCGCCTCGTTCTGTTCGTCGGGGAAGGTGACGTTCGCGATCTCGCCCAGGAACGCCGCGACGCGCGGCACGACCTCGCGATCGACGTGGCGGCCCACGCGCTCGACGAGCTTGCGCCGCCGCTCCTCGAGCGGCTCGCCCTCCTGAATGCCGGCGGCGCGCCGGATGCAGAGGCCGATCATCGCGAACGGCGACCCCGCGCCCAGCGAGTCGCCCACCCCGAACAGCACCTCGGCGCGCTCACGCTGCTTGCCGACCCACAGCGCGAACTCCTGGCGCAGCCGCGACTTGCCGACGCCCGCCTCGCCCGTGACCAGCACGGCCGACGCCGTCGACTCGCCGATCGCGCTCGTGTACAGGTTCGACAGCATCGACATCTCGCGCCCGCGGCCCACGAAGTCCGACGCCTTGCCGAGCAGGTTGCGCTTGATCTCGAACACGTCACGCTCGGCGCGCAGGAACGACGCGCTGCCGTCGCGGCGAATCTCGAAGCGCCCGTCCAGCAAGCCGACCGCCATGTCGTCGAGGCGGATCGCGCCCGCGGCCGTGCCGCGCAGCAGGCGCATTCCGTTGTCGATGACCTCGCCCACGACCGACCACGCCGAAAAGCGGCCCGGCCCCGTCGCGACGACGAGCGGCACGTCGACCAACGCCGCGCGCACGTCGAGCGCGCACCGCGCGGCGCGCGCCGCCTGGTCGTTGGGCTTGCCGACGTCGGGCAACACGATGACGACCGACCCGCCCGGCAGCGCGTGCAGCCGCGCGCCGTGCACGCGCGCGAGCTCGCCCTCGAGCTCCTCGACGTGCATGACCGTGGGCACGCGCGCGTCGGCGCGAATCCCGAGCGCCGGCGTCGCGCCGTGCCAGCGCTCCTCGGCCGTCACGGACGGCCCCGCGATGACGACGCACGCGATGCGCTGCTCGGTCGCCGTGAGCGCGGGCTGCGAGCGCCGCCGCTCGCCGCCGCCCGCGAGCCCTTCGAGCGTGCCGCTCGCGAGCACGCCGTCGAGCGCCGCCATGACCGCCTGCGCGTCGGGCAGCCGCTTCGTGGGATCCTTGGCCAGCATGCGCGCGACGGCGTCGTCGAGCACGTCGGGGATTCCCGGCGCGATCTCCTTCGCGCGCGGCGCGTCCTGCAGCAGGATCTTCGCGAGCAGCGCCGTCGCCTCCTCGGCCTCGAACACGGCGCGCCCCGTGAGGCACTGGAACAGCACGCACCCGAGCGAAAAGACGTCGGCCGACGGCTTGATGTTGCGCTCGCCACGCACGAGTTCGGGCGCCATGTAGCCCGGCGTGCCGATGACCGACCCCGTGAGCGTGAGCTTGCGCCCGCCGCGCGTGAGGCGCGCGATGCCGAAGTCGAGCACCTTGAGGCGCGCGATGACCCCGCCCGGCAAGAACAGGTTCTCGGGCTTGATGTCGCGGTGAACGATGCCGCGCGCGTGCGCGTAGCCGAGCGCCTCGGCCGCGCGCCGCGCGAGCGCCACCGAGTCCGCGATCTTGAGCGGCGCGCGATCGAGCCGCGTCGCGAGGTCCTCGCCCTCGAGCCACTCCATCGCGATGAAGTGGTCGCCGCCCTCGACCCCGTGCGCGACGTAGCGGACGATCGCGGGGTGCGTGAGGTCGGCGAGGATGGCCGCCTCGAGGTCGAAGCGCTCGGCCTCGCGGACCTCGCGGCCCGTGAGGATCTTCACGGCGACGATGCTGCCGTCCGTGAGGTCACGCGCGCGATAGACCGCGCCCATCCCGCCCGAGCCAGCGAGCTGCTGGAGCTCGAACCGGCCAGAAACGGTTTTCCCAATCACACGCGCTACCTCGGCAGAAAGACCGTGACGCTTTCGGGATAAACATCGGGCTTCCGAGCGTTCCCGCTCGAGCTACAGCCCACGTAGCCGCCCACGAAGGGCATCTGGAAGGCGCACGCCTTCGTACATGACCCCACCACCGTCATCGGGCAGTTGTCGAGCGAGGGGCCGCAGACGCGCGGGATCTCGGTCTTACCCGGCGGCAGGCACACGTACATGGGCTGGCCGTCGGCGAAGATGTTGCCGTAGTACGTCGCCTCGATGGCCGGGTACCCGAAGAGCTCCTGCCAGGTCGTGTTGAGCGCGGGGGTGAAGCCGCGCTCGGAGATCAGCTCCTCGACGCCCAGGAAGTCGACGCGCGCGAGCACGCAGCCCGACACCCAGCGCTGGCAGCTCTGGTCGCAAGAGCCGCCGCGCTTGCCCCACTGCGGCGCGAGGCCGAGACCGCCCGGGAACGAGTAGCTCGTCCCGTCGATGCTCATCGACAGCGTCTGGTCGGCCGGCAGCGCGCACGAGACCACGTATTTCATGAGCTCGCGCGCGAGCGGATCCTTGAGGCCGTTGGCCGTGAGCGCGTTGGCCGTCAGCGCATTCGCCGTGAGCGCGTTGGCGGTCAACGCGTTGGCCGTGAGCGCGTTCGCCGTCAACGCATTGGCCGTGAGCGCGTTCGCCGTGAGCGCGTTCGCCGTCGTCAACGCGGACGTCGTCGCCTCGACGGCTGGCTGCTGGCCACCGCAGGCGGTTGCCCAGATGCCCAGGAGGGACAACCCCAGGAACCGGAAATCGCTTTTTCGCGCCATGATCGGAGAATCGACCCGTCATGGCCTTTCCTTAAGCCTACTTACGATAAAAATCGGCTCTGTTTTATGTATTCGAAATTACGCTATTTTTCTGGCACTGATCTCTTTGACGCCGCGGGCCAGCGCGAGGATCTCCTCGTCGAGGAGGCCCTTCTTGTTGTCGGCCAGCACCGAGAAGCGCTGGTAGACCTCGTCCAGCTGCTCGCGGTCGAGCGAGACGCCCAGCTCCTCGCAGCGCGCCTTGAGCGCGTGCCGCCCGCTGTGCTTGCCGAGGACGAGGCGGCTCTCTGGCACGCCGACGCTCTTCGGGTCGATGATCTCGTAGGTCGTGCGCTCTTTGAGGTAGCCGTCTTGGTGAATGCCAGCCTCGTGCGCGAAGGCGTTGCGGCCCACGATGGCCTTGTTGGGCTGCGGCGCGACGCCGATGATCTCGGTGAGCAGCTTGCTCGCGGGGAACAGCTGCTCCGTGCGAATGCCCAGCTCGTACGGCAGGCGATCGCGGCGCGTCTTGATGGCCATGACCACCTCCTCGAGCGAGCAGTTGCCCGCGCGCTCGCCGATGCCGTTCACCGTGCACTCGACCTGACGCGCGCCGTTCTGCACGGCGCTGAGCGAGTTCGCGACGGCCAAGCCCAGATCGTCATGGCAGTGGACGCTGACGATGGCGCCCGGGACCGCTTTGACGACGCGGCCGATGAGCGCGCCGTACTCGTCGGGCAGCGAGTAGCCGACGGTGTCGGGGATGTTGACCGTGCTCGCGCCCGCGGCGACGACGGCCTTCGCGACGCGCTCGAGGTAGCCGACCTCGGTGCGCGCGCCGTCCTCGGCCGAGAACTCGACGTCGCCGACGTACTTGCGCGCGAGCTCGACGGCGCGGCACGCGTCCTCGACGACCTGGTCCTGCGTCTTCTTCAGCTTGTACTTGAGGTGAATCTCGCTCGTCGCGAGGAACAGGTGGATGCGCGGGCTGCCCTGCTTCGTCTTCTCGAGCGCGCGCCCGGCGCGCTCGACGTCGGCCGCCACGCAGCGCGCGAGCGCGGCCACCTTGACGTCGACCTCGGCGCCCACGGCGCGCACGGCCTCGAAGTCACCCTCGGACGCGATGGGGAAGCCGGCCTCGAGGATGTCGACGCCGAGCTCGGCGAGCTTGTGCGCCATGCGCACCTTCTCGGGCACGGTCATGCTGCAGCCGGGCGACTGTTCTCCGTCGCGCAGCGTGGTGTCGAAGATGGAGACGCGGTTCGTGTTCGATACGGGACCGTTGGGCATGAGGGCAATCTGACGCTCGGCCCTCGATACGGCAAATTAATAATTATAGCGTGGCCGATAAGGTCCTCTTATGGCACAAAGAGCGGGCCGCACATGGATCTCTACGCGCTGCAGGTGTTCCAGACCGTCGTCGCCGAGCGCAGCTTCTCGCGCGCCGCCGAGAAGCTGTTTCGCACGCAGCCCGCGATCTCGCTCGCCGTGCAGCGCCTCGAGGCCGACGTCGGCGAGAAGCTGCTCGATCGCTCGCAGAAGGAGCTGCGCCTCACCGACGCGGGCAGCACGGTGCTCGAGCACGCGCGCCGCTTCGAGAACGTGCGCCGCGGCCTCGAGGACGCGCTCGCCGAGCTGCGCGACAAGTCGGCGGGCCGCCTCAGCATCGGCGCCAACGAGTCGTCGATCCTCTATCTGCTGCCGCACCTCGAGCGCTACCGCCGCCTGTACCCGAAGATCAAGGTGCAGGTGCGGCGCAGCCAGTCGAGCAAGATCCCCGCGGAGCTCTTGCACGGCGATCTCGAGCTCGGCGTCGTGAGCTACGACGTCGACGACGACCAGCTCGTCGCGAAGGTGATCTTCACGGACTCGCTCGCCTTCGTCGTGTCGCCGAAGCACCGGCTCGCGAAGCGCAAGTCGGTCTCGATCGACGAGCTCGGGCAGGAGACGTTCATCGCCCACAACGTCGTGTCGCCGTACCGCGACGCCGTGCTGCGCGAGTTCCGGCGACACAAGGTGCCGCTCAACATGGACGTCGAGATGCCGACGCTCGAGACGATCCGCCGCTTCGTGCAGAGCAACGAGGGCGTCGCGTTCGTGCCGCGCATGTGCGTGCAGAACGACGTCGCGCGCGGCGCGCTGTGCGAGGTCACCGTCAAGGAGCTGCACGTCGAGCGCAAGGTGCGCCTCCTCTACGCGAAGACGCGCACGATGTCGCACGCGGCGCAGGCGTTCCTGCGACTGGTTGTGGACGTCGTGCAAGGACGCGCGTAGTTTCCAGCCATGGCGAAATCACCCTGCCCCGTCACGAAGACGCAGTTCCTCGACAAGGCCGAGTCCGTGAAGATCACGATCGGCAACCAAGAGATCATCGCCGACAAGCGCGAGTTCTCGACGGGCTCGTTCGGCTGGTACTACAACGGCAAGACGACGATCACCGTCGACGGCAAGCCGCTCTCGATCCAGGTCGGGCTCAACCTCACCGTCGTCGGCAGCAAAGAAGCCGAGCGCTAGGCGCCCCGATCGAGTGTGCGCGCGGGTGCGTGTCCCACGCACGAGCGCATTCACCGACGGCGAATTCGTGGTCCCGCCTGCGCGATTCCCGTGCAGGGCCGAGATCGGAGCGTTAGATTTATCGGCGCACCGTGACTGGTCGACACTCGACGCTTGAGTCCTCCGCGGGCGGTCCGGCCGCTCGCATCGCCGCGAGACTAGCCGCGCGCAAGGCGCACGCGCTCTCGCGGCCCACCGCGGCAGCGCGTCGCTACAACATTCATCTGCGTCGCTTCGCGGGTCCCGCGGTCTACGCCGAGACGCTGGGGCATCTGCGCATCGCGCACCTCACCGATCAGCACGTCGGCCGCATCACGCCGTTCGGCGTGCAGCGCGCCGCCGTCGAGATGACGAACGCCGAGAAGCCCGACCTCGTCGTGCTCACGGGCGACTTCGTCTGTCACAGCCAGCTCTACCTCGATCAATTGATCGAGGTCGTGCGCGGCTTCGAGGCGCCCGTCATCGGCGTGCTCGGGAATCACGATCACTGGTCGGGCGCCGACGAGGTCCGCCTCGCGCTCCAGCGCGGCGGCGTCGAGGTGCTGCGCAACCGCAACACGACGGTCACGCTGCGCGGAGAGAAGCTGCAGGTCGTCGGGCTCGACGACGCGTACACGGGCCACGCGCGCCGCGACGAGGCCGTCAAAGGCCTGCGCAAGGATCTGCCGACGATCGGCCTGTCGCACATCGCCGAGGAGGCCGACGGCCTTTGGCGCGCGGGCGTTCCGCTCGTGCTGTCTGGCCACACGCACGGCGGCCAGGTCACGGTCGCTCGCCTGCACGAGCTCGCGCTCGGCATGATCGCTGGTCACAAGTACGTCCACGGCCTGTACGGCTCACGCGCCCCGCGCGGCCACGACCACGAGGCGCTCGGCGCTGTTTACGTGGGCGCCGGCATCGGCGCCGCCATCATGCCGCTGCGCCTGGGCGACCGCGGCCGCCGCGAGGTCACGATGTTCGAGCTTGGCTGTCAGCCGGGCGAGTTCGCCGAGCACCACGCGGCGCAGGAGCCCCTGCCCGGCCGCAAGCCCACGCCCGAGCAGATCGAGCGACGCGCGGCCGCCGTCGTGCGCAAGCGGATCCAGCGCGAACGTCGACAGCGCTTCGGCGTCTGAGAGAACGCCCTCACGGTTGGCTATCGGACGCCCGGGGTGCGACTTTTTGTCGCATCGTTACGATTCGTCAACTTTTCTGCGTTTCTTTTCACTTTTTACATTCTGCGCTATGGTCCGCTCAGATTTGGGTCCTCGACCCTGTCCGCAGTAAATGAACTACCGACCAAGGAGCTTTGAGATGCTGAAGAAACTTTTGATCCCGTTCTTCGTGATTTCGGTCGCCGCGGTGGCCTCCAACGGCTGCGGCAGCAGCGGCGGCACCGCAGGTAAAGGCGGCGCGGGCGGCGGCACGGCCGGCGCGGGCGGCGGCACGGCTGGCGCGGGCACGGCTGGCGCAGGCACGGCTGGCGCGGGCACGGCTGGCGCGGGCACGGCTGGCGCGGGCACCGATGCGGGCACGGCTGGCGCCGGCACCGACGCGGGCACGGCTGGCGCGACGGTGGACGCGGGCACGGCTGGCGCGGATGGCGGTGGCGCGGACATGAGCACGGATGCCGACGTTACGGCCTCCTGTACGGTCAGCACCGATGCGCCCACGACGGCGGTCCTCTCGGCCGAGGCGTTCTGCGCGAACGTCGTTGCCGAATGCACGGCGACGACTGCTGGCATGGCGGTTCCAGCCACCTACACGATGTCTTCGTGCATGGCGACGTACGGCGCGAAGTCTGCGGCGTCGATGCACTGCCAGTCGTACCACCTCTGCTGGGGTGTCGAGGGCAAGGGTGCGGGTCCGAAGGATCCTACGACCCACTGCGCCCACGCCTGGGGCGGTGGGCCCTGCGCGAACCTGTAACCTAAAAAGGGTTGAGAAAGGCGCCCGCGCTCACGCGCTGGGCGCCTTTTTTTTGTGCGCGCTTGGGTCTACGCTAGCCCGATGCGACCCGTGACGGGGCTTTGCTTGGTGGCCGGATTGGCGATCTTCGCGACGCAGGCCTGCGAAGACGACAACCTCTACCACACGAACCCAATCCTGAACGTCCCCTACCCAGACGGTGGTGCGGGCGTCGGAGTCGGCCCTGACGCCGCGGCACGAAGCGACGCGAGCGCGGACAGAGGCGCCGCCGGTCCAGGATCCGCCGGTGCAGGATCCGCCGATGCAGGATCCGCGGGCGCCGGCACGGCCGGCGCCGGGGTTGCGGGCGCAGGAGCCGCCGGCAAGGGCGGCGCGGGCGGATCGGGTGGAAAAGGCGGAGCCGGTGGTGTCTCGGGCACGGCAGGCGCGGGAGCCGCTGGAGCTGGCACCGCGGGAGCCGGGGCGGCTGGCGCGGGCGGATCGGGTTCGGCGGGGAGCCCCGTAGACGCGAGCGGCGCCGACGACGCCGACGGCGCGCAGGGCTGAAAACTCGCACTCTCCGTTGAGATCCGGCGCGTGCCGGTACCGCAAACTTGTGGAGCACCGCGTCCCCGTCGTAAGATGCCGCGCATTCGCGGTCTAACGTCCCCCCGGGAGGCGCTCTCCATGCTCAAGAAGCTCTCTGTCCTGACGGTGCCAACGCTGTTCCTTACGCTCGCCGCCTTCACGGGTGTCGGCTGCCACGACAGCAGTGGAAACGGCACCGCTGTCCCCTCTCGG